>JAYRVK010001304.1:0-2604 GCA_041918555.1 Sandaracinaceae bacterium | reverse complement strand
GACGGACACGAACCGCGACGGCCGCGTCTTCGTGATCGCCGCGGGCACGCCCGGCGCGGTCGCGAGCACCGTCACCCTCGAGCCGATCGCGGTCACCGGGATCGAGGCGGGGATCGACGCGGCGGGCACGAGCGCGTTCGCCAACCAGCTCTACGCGTGCGCGATCAACGACGATCGCCTCTACGTCACGGCGGTCGGCGCCTCGCCCGCGAGCTTCATGGGCGGCACCGACTTCCGGCAGAACATCCACGGCCTCGTCTACTCGATCGACACCGCGACCAACGCGGTCGACGACGGGCAGACCGTGAACCTCAGCCAGCTGATCCAGGCGCGCACCGGCGAGAAGCGGTTCGCGTCGGTGCCCGACGACATCGCGTTCGTGCCGGGCACGGACTTCGGGTACGTCTCGGTGATGACCGCCAACGCGGTCATCCGCGTGGACTTCTCCACGTCCCCGCCCACCGCCGGCTCGCCCTCGGGCGCGAACTTCCTGGCGACGGGCTTCTCGCCGACGGGCATCGCGATCACGGGCACGACCGCGTTCACCTACAACGAGGTCGGGCGCTCCTTCACCGAGATCGACCTCGCGACCCAGACCACGGTGGCGATGGACGTCCTGTCCGCGCCGCTCCCGACCCCGGGCACCGCCGCGGCGCGCGAGCTCACCGGCCAGCGCTTCTTCAACACGGGCCTCGCGCGCTGGTCGACCGGTGCGTGGGTGGGCTGCGTCTCGTGCCACCCGTCGGGCACCACCGACAACGTCACGTGGTCGTTCCCCGCGGGCCCGCGCCAGACCGTGGACACCTCGACGACCTACAACAGCGACGGCAGCATCCAGCGCATCCTCAACTGGACCGCGATCTTCGACGAGGTCCACGACTTCGAGCTCAACACGCGCGGCGTCGCGGGCGGCGTCGGCGCCCTCGTGACCGCGGCGCCGCTCGACGTCGCGAACCGGATCGACATCGTCGGCCCCGGCGGTGCGGGCAACCCGCTCAACGCGTTCAACATCGGCAGCGCGGGGGGCGTGGCCACGGTCCTCGAGGACTGGGACGAGATCGACGAGTACATCGCGACGATCCGCGCGCCCCACGGCGCGACCGTCACCGAGGGCGATGCGGTCGCGGGCCGCGCGGTCTTCGAGACGGCGGGCTGCGCGAACTGCCACGGCGGTCCGCTCTGGACGCTGTCGGAGCGCTACTACGCGCCGGTCCTCAACGGCGACCCGCGCATGGTCACGTTCTCGTCGCGCGGCGTGACGAGCCTCGGCTCGGTCCGCGCGGACCAGACCGTGCTCGACACGCTCGGCTTCGACACGCCGATCGTGAACAACGACGCGAACGGGGCGCCGCAGCGGCACCTCTGCGTGGTGCGCGACGTCGGGACGTTCGACGCCGACGGCCCCGGCGGCAACGGCGCCGCCGAGGTCCGGCAGAACGCGCCCGCGGCGGCGCAGGGCGTCGACGGCTACAACGTGCCCTCGCTGCTCGGCATGGCGACCGGCGCGCCGTACCTCCACAACGGCGCGGCGCCGACCCTCGAGGACCTCTTCGATCCGAGCGGGGAGTTCACCGATCACCTGCGCGCGGGCAACCAGGTGTTCGTGCCGACGGCGACGCAGGTCGAAGACCTCATCGCGTTCCTGCGCACCATCGACGACTCCACGCCGACGTTCACGGTCCCGGCCGGGCAGCGCCTCTGCCCGACGGGGGTCGTGCCGCCCGTGCCCTGACGTCAACGTTCCTTCCGGGCTCTCATCCACCTCCCGGATCCATCGGGCCCCGGTCGCGTCCTCCTCACGCCCGTGAGGACGCGGCCGGGGCCCACCCTCTTCTCAGCGGATCGGGACGTCGGGATCGAGGAGGTAGCCCTCGCCGACGCGGAGCAGGACCGCGCGCAGGCCGAGCTTGCGCAGCGTGGACAGCGCGACCTTCACGCGGTTGATCCCCGACGCGCCGGTCGGGCTCTCGCCGGGCCAGCCCGCGTCGAGGAGCGCGTGCACGTCGAGCGCGCGGGGAGGGCGCTGGCGTCGCGCGGCGACGAGCGCCTCGAAGAGGCGCCAGAGCACCAGGCGCGCGCCGAGGTCGATGCGCTCGCCCGTGGGCAAGGTAACTTGCTTGATCGATGAATCCACGATCAGGGCGCCATGTCCCAGGGCCCCCCGCAGGAGCCGCAGCGCGAGCCGGAGATCGTCCGAGGTGCGGAGCGCCGCGTCGTCCGCGTGGGCCTCGAGGATCGCGGTGGCCGCCGACCGCGCGGCGTCGGCGTCGCCGCCCGGCGCGCGCCCGCGCGCGAGCTCGAGGTGGGCGCGATGGACCGCGGCGGCCCGCGCGACGCCGGGATCGTCGACGGACGTGAGCGCGCGGTCCGCCTCCGCGAACGCCTCCTCGGCCGCCGCGACCCGGTCCCGCCCCGCCTCGGCCGCCCCGAGCAGGGCGGCGACCACCGCGATGAGGCGTCGGTCGCCGGCGCGCCGCAGCCCGTCGAGCGCCTCGCGGTAGCGCGCCGCGGCCTCGTCGAGGGCGCCGCGCTCGTGCGCCACCGCGCCCGCGTACGCGCCGAGGTGCGCGGCGTAGAGCCGGTGCCCGACCCGGCGCGCGCGCG
>JAYRVK010001303.1:0-12554 GCA_041918555.1 Sandaracinaceae bacterium | reverse complement strand
TCTGCGCGGGCGGCGCCGCGTGCCGGAGGAGCTGCGCGAGCTCGGGGACGTTCTTGAGGGGGCGCCAGTCGTCGAGGCCCTCGCGCCAGCAGAGCGACTCCTTGTCGACGGCGCCGCTCGCGATCTTGCGCGCGACCTCCTCGCGCTTCATCGGGCCGACCGGGACGTCGTTGATCGCGACGTGCCATTGATCGAGCGCGGTCGGGCGCTGCGGCGGTGGCGGCGAGGACGGGGCTTTTCGGAAGTCTGCGCCGAGCGAGGTGCGGCCGCTCGCCGCGCGCGCGGGGGCCGGCCCCGCGTAGGACTGGCGCGGCGCCTTGAGCGCCGACGAGGACGACGTGCTCTTCCCCTCGACCTTGTCTCCGCGGATGACGATGGGGTGCGCGCACCGGCGGCAGTCCATCTTGAGGGTCCGCCCCGTGATCTTCTCGTCGGAGATCTGGTACTTCGCCTTGCAGTTGGGGCACAGGAACTTCATCGGGGGGGCGCCTCGTTGGCTCGCGGGCCGTTAGAGCAAGCTCATCAAGTGGTCTTTGATCCCCTTGCGGACTTCCTCGTCGTCGGCGACGGCGAGCGCCCGCTCCCACATCTCGATCGCCTTGTGCTTGAAGCCAGCGCGTTGATAGAGCACGGCGAGGTTCTTGAGCGCCGAGAAATTCCGGGGCGAGAGGTCGACGCTGGTCTCGAGCGACTGGATGCCTTCGAAGAGCTCCTCCCTCCGTCCATACAAGAGGCCGAGGTGGTAGTGTAGCCGGAACGCGAGCGGATCGAGGCCTACGCCGCGCTCGAGGTGACGAATCGCGTCGTCGAGGTGCCCCGCGCGGAACGCGGCGATGCCCTCCGAGAGGCACGCCATCGCCTCCTCCGAGAGCGACTCGACCTCCTCCTCCGGGTCGTGCCCCTCGAGCGCGCGCTCGACCGCGCTGACCACGTCGGAGATCTTGAACGGCTTCTCGAGGAACTCGGTGACGCCGTAGGACTGCTTGAGATCCTCGGCGAAGCGCCACCCGCGATAGACCGCGCTCACCATGATGATCGGGATGTGCCCGTACTTCTTGCTGCCCTTGATCCGGCGGCAGATGTCGAAGCCGTGGATCTCGGGGAGCATCGCGTCGAGCAGGATCACGTCGGGCTCGTTCTCGCGCACCATCTGCAGCGCCTCGGTGCCGCGGGACGCCTCGACCACGCGGACGTCGCGCTCGGTGAGCACGCGCCGCAGCATCCGCCGGATGTCGTCCTCGTCGTCGACGATCAGCACCACCCGCTCGCCCTTGGCGCGTGCCGTCGGGGCGCCTCCCTCGTCCGGGCCCGTCGGCAGCGGCGCGACCTTGCTGCCGAACGCGTCGTCGAGCGTGGGCAGGCGCCGCGGCGCCTTGCGGTTCACGGGGACCGGCGGCGGCGGCGGGTCGTGCAGCCCCGAGTCCTCCTTGGTCACGACCGCCATCATGGGCGTGCTCGGCGGCCGCACGCGCGGGGTCGCGGGCTGGTGCTTGGGGTGCCGCGCCGGGGGGGGGGGCTCGGGCCGCGGCTCGAGGCCGATCTCGGCGAGGTACTCCTTGGGCGTGTGCGGCCCGATGTAGTACTCGGCGCCGCGATCGAGCTCTGCGTAGGCCGCGTCGATCACGCGCGTGAGCGGCGCGCTCACCGCGACGTAGGGGAAGACCTTGCGCCCGGTGACGAACTCGATCTCGTCGATGATCCGCTTGTCCGACGGATCCGCCATCGCGAGGAAGAGGTGCTCGTCCTTCACCGAGAAGGGCAGGATCATGTACTGGCGCGCGATGTCGACCGGGATGAGCTTGAGGTTCTCGGTCGGCACGACGGTCTGCGCCACGTCGATCCCGGGCAAGCCGTGTTGCTCCGAGAGCGCGCGGAGCATGTCGACCTCGTCGACCGCGCCCGACTCCACCGCCGTCGAGCCGAGCCGCTGGCCGGGCGTCTTGGCCTGCTGTTCGAGCAGGTCCTCGAGCTCGCCGGGCGTGACGAGTTTCTGCCGAAGCAGAATCTTGCCGAGCTGCTTCTTCTCTTGCGGACCGCTCATCGTCGCCGAGACGCAGCCATGGTAGCCCGGCGCGCCGCCGGCCCGCAATGAATGTCAGATGCCCGAGATGATGCGGAAATCCCCGCTCTCGCGGATCAGCTCGATCCGGTTGTCGCGGAGCCGCGTCTCCCACCGATCGCCGGTCGGCGTCGCGATCTTGAAGGACGCCGTGTACGTGTAGTCGACGAGCACCCGGTCCGAGCGGAACGTCACCCGTCGGTACCGCATCTCGTAGCGCACGTCGAGGAGCTGCTCGAAGCGCGCGAGCTCGCCTCGCAGGCGGTCGTAGTCCCGGTCGTCCTCGGTCTGGATCGTCCCGTTGTCGTCGAAGAAGCGCTCCGAGACCAGGGCGAGGATCTCGCCCACGCGGCGGCGCTCCACGGCGTGGCGATAGCGCTCCACGAACTCGAGGACCTCGCGGTTCTCCGAGTTGTCGGGCACGTCGGTGTTCGGGATGTTGCTCGGCGAGCACCCCGCGACGGCGCAGAGGCCGACGACGAGGGAGAGCCAAGCGATGGATCGGATCATTCGGTGCATGGATCGCGCGGGCGTGGCGAGGATATTCCCGGGCCGCGCGCCGCGCCGCATTTTCCACGGGATCGTGGACCAGGCAAGCCGCGTGCGCTACGGAGCGGCCCATGACCCGACATGTCGCCATCGTGGGGAGCGGCCCGGCGGGGTTCTACTGCGCGGAGGCCATCTGCAAGAAGGACCCGGAGGTCCGGATCGACATCATCGATCGCCTGCCGACGCCCTATGGCCTGGTGCGCAGCGGCGTGGCCCCCGATCACCAGGGGACCAAGAACGTGTGGCGCGTCTTCGATCGCACCGCGCACCGCGACCACGTGCGCTACTTCGGCAACGTCGAGGTCGATCGCGACGTGAGCGTGGCCGAGCTGCTCGCGCGCTACGACGCGGTGGTGCTCGCGGTCGGGGTCACCACGGACCGCCGCCTCGGCATCGAGGGCGAGGATCTGCCCGGCGTGTACGGCTCGCGCGCGCTGAGCGGCTGGTACAACGGGCACCCCGACTTCGCGGGGCTCGCCCCCGAGCTGCGCGGCCCGGGGGTCGCGGTGATCGGCAACGGCAACGTCGCCGTCGACGTCGTGCGCGTGCTGAGCCGCGAGCGCGAGGAGATGATCAAGACGGACATCCCCGACTACGCGATGCGCACCATCGAGCGCTCCGACTACACGGACGTGTACATGCTGGGCCGGCGCGGCCCCGAGCACGCGAGCTTCACCACCGCGGAGCTCCGCGAGCTCGGCGACATGACGCGCACCGTCGCGCTCGTCGATCCCGCGCAGCTCCCCGAGGCCTTCGCCGTCGACGACCCGAAGCAGCAGAAGAAGATGGAGAAGATCATCGACACGCTGCGCGAGTACTCGGCCAACGCCAGGGACGCGAAGCCACGACGCCTCCACCTGCGCTTCTTCGCCTCGCCCGTGCGGATCCTCGGCGAGGATCACGTCGAGGGGATCGAGATCGCGGTCACCGCGATCGAGGGCGGCCGCGCGGTCGCGACGGGGGAGACGTACGTGCTCGAGGTCGGCACCGTGGTCTCGGCGATCGGCTACGTCGCGCACTCGCTCGAGGGCGTGCCGGTCGCGGCGTCGGGCACCTGCTACGCGAACGTCGACGGGAGGATCGCGGATCGGCTGTGGGCCGTCGGCTGGGCCAAGCGCGGGCCGAGCGGGGTCATCGCGACGAACCGGCAGGACAGCGCGGACGTGGCGCACCGGCTGCTCGCGGAGCTCGACGCCGGCGGGCGCGGGGGGGGGGACGCGCTCGGCGCGCTGCTCGAGGAGCGCGGCGCGCGCATCCTCACGTACCACGACTGGCTGAAGATCGACGAACGCGAGCGCGCCGCGGCGACGGAGCCGACGCCGCGGGTGAAGCTCACGTCGATGGAGGCGCTCCTCGGCGCCTGCGGGTAGCCGCCCCGGAGCCGCGCGCGCTCCATGCGCCGCCGGCCGCGCGCAAGCCTCGCGTCGGCGTGGGGGCGCGCATCTTGCGGCCCCCCGCTCCGACCCAACGCGGGAGCAGGCGATGAACGGCAGATACGGGATCGGCGCGGCGCTGGCGGCGTCGCTGATGGTCGGGTGCGTCGGCAACCTCGGCGACTCCGGGGTCGGTCGCGTCGAGGGGAGCCTCGGCGAGGTGGGGTTCGGCGGCGAGCCCGAGATCCGCGAGGCGGTGCTCCACCACGATCACCTCGCGATCGATCTGCGCATCGCGGGCCCGCGCGGCGCGGCGATGATCGGGATCACGATCCCGCACGAGGGCCTCGAGGGCGAGCTGGTGCTGCACCCCGAGGACGCCCAGATGATCGGCTGCTCGGGCGCCGAGGACGGCGAGTGGGACTTCGACTGCGCGCCGCAGGACTTCTACGTCGACACCTACGGCGGCAAGGACGAGCTCGGCCTCGAGTTCGAGGGCCGCTGGACCGAGGACGACTGCGGGTCGCTCCCCGAGGACGCGCCCGAGGACGGCCAGCCCGTCGACGGCTATGTCGACGTCGACCTGATCTGAGCCCCGGCCGAGGATCAGTCGATCTCGGGCTTCATCCCGATCAGCGTGAAGAGCTCCATGCGCGCGGCCGCGTCGCGCAGGAACACGCCGTGGAGCTTGCTGGTCGTCGTCCACGAGCCCGGCTTGCGCACGCCGCGGTAGCACATGCAGAAGTGCTGGGCCTGGATGATCACCGCCACGCCCTGCGGCTGGAGCTCCTGGTTGATCGTGTCGGCGACCTGGGCCGTCAACTTCTCTTGCACTTGTAGACGCCGCGCGAACACGTCCACGACGCGCGCGAGCTTGCTGAGCCCGACGATGCGCCCTCCCGGGATGTACGCGACGTGGGCCTTGCCGACGAAGGGCACCATGTGGTGCTCGCAGTGGCTGTGGAGCTGGATGTCGGTCACGAGGACGAGCTCGTCGTAGTTCTCGACGTCGCCGAAGGTCGTCGCGAGGTGCTCGCGGGGGTCCTCCCAGTAGCCGGAGAAGTGCTCCTCGAACGCCTCGACGACGCGCGCGGGGGTCTCGCGCAGGCCCTCGCGCTCCGGATCGTCGCCGATGTGCTCGAGCAGGCCGCGCACGTGGGCCTGCGCCGCGCGGATCGCCTCGGGGCTGCGCTCCCTCTTGGTCATGGCCCGCCGGTTAGCACGGCGTGACCGTGCGCACGAGCGCCGATGCGCGCCCCGCGGGCCGCGGGTACCGTCCGCGCGCCATGGAGATCGTGATGATCGTCGGCTCGGAGATGGGCAACGCCGAGATGGTCGGCGACCTCGTCAAGGACGAGCTCGAGGCGCAGGGGCACGCGGTCCGCGTCGTCTCGGACGGCGGCCTCGCGGACGCGGACCTCGGCGCCGCGCGGACGCTCCTCGTGGTGACCTCGACGACGGGCCTCGGCGACGTGCCGCAGAACGTCGAGGCGCTCTACCAGGAGATCGTGGAGGCGCGGCCCGACCTCGGCCACGTGCGCTACGGGCTCGTCGGGATGGGCGACCGCAACTACAAGGACACCTACTGCGGGGGTCCCAAGAAGTGGCTGGCGATCCTCGACGAGCTCGGGGCCGCGCGCGTGGGCGAGCCGTTGATGCTCGACGCGACGGATCATCCCGCGCCCGACGAGGACGCGCTGGCGTGGCTCCCGAGCTGGCTCGAGGCGCTCGGCGCGGAGTGACCGTGTACGCTCCGCGGCATGTGCCGCTTCGTCGCCTACCTCGGACCGTCGATCGCGATCGAGAGCCTGACCACGCGACCGGCGCACTCGATCGTCAAGCAGAGCTACCGCGCGAAGGAGCGTGACGAGCCGCTGAACGGGGACGGGTTCGGCGTCGCGTGGTACGCGCCGCGCCTCCACCCCGAGCCCGCGGCCTATCGCGCGGTCACCCCCGCGTGGAGCGACGAGAACCTCCTGGACCTCGCGCGCGTGACGGAGAGCGGCTGCGTCCTCGCGCACGTGCGCGCCGCCACGCCGGGCCTCGGCGTCAGCCCGTTCAACTGTCACCCGTTCACCGGCGACGGCCTCGCGTTCATGCACAACGGGCACATCGCGGACTTCGCGCGGCTGAAGCGGCCGCTCGTCGCGGAGCTGCCGGACCGGCTGTGGTACGGGCTGCGGGGCACCACCGACTCCGAGGTGCTGTTCGCGCTGCTGCGCCACCGGCTCGAGGGGGCCGAGGGCGCGCCGCACGAGCGCCTCGCGGCGGCGCTCGCGGGGACGATCGCCCGGCTGCTCGAGGTCGCGCACGCGCACGGCGTCGCGGACGCGCACTACCTGAACCTCTGCGTCACGGACGGCGCGGCGATGGCGGTGAGCCGCTACAGCTCGCGCGCCGACGCGGAGCCCGAGACGCTCTACTGGCACGAGGGCGCGCGCTACGTCTGCGACGGCGACGTGTGCGCGATGATCGCGCCCGACGAGGCGGGCGGCGCGGTGATCGTCGCCTCCGAGCGCTTGAGCGCTGACGCGGGCTGGGAGGCGGTCCCGCGCGATCACCTCGTGGTGGTGAGCCCCGACCGCGCGGTGCGGGTCGCGCCGATCGAGCTCTCGTGAGCCCGTCGGTCAGGGGCAGACGACGGGGAAGGCGTAGAGGTCGGTGCCGTCGTCCTCGAAGTAGATCGCGCGCGCCGGGCCCTCGGGGACGCCCACCATCCCGTTGAAGCCGCCGACCGAGAGCGGCGGCGTAGAGAGCAGGGTCCGATCGGTGAGGCGTGCGCGCACGAGGTCTCCGCTCGCGGGGAAGAACATCCCCGAGAAGATCGCGAGCTGACCCGGCTCGCCGGAGTAGACCAGCCCTGCCGCGCCGGTCCCGCTCAGGGCGACCTCGGGGCTGATCGTGGCCCCCGACGCGTCGAGCGTCCGGAACGCGGCCCGATTCACGGTGGCGATGTAGGTGGTGAGCGCGACGCCCACGGTGTCCGTGGTCGGGTCATAGGCTGGGAACACATCACTGACCGTCCCGGGGACCAGGACGGGGAACGAGCCGACGCTCGTCGTGCTCACGGCTCCGACGTGGAGATCGTAGGGCGCGCTCCCCGAGGCGGTCTTGAGGAAGAACAGCAGCGCCCCCGCGCTCGTGGTCACCGCGCGCGCGAGGTGGGTGTAGCCGGAGCTGACGACCTCCACCATCGGGGGCCCGATCGGGGTCGGGGCCGCGCTCGCGCTCGCCGGCATCGTGAAGCGGCCCAGGCGTCCGCGGTTGGACGCGGCCCACGCCACGACGATGTTCGAGCCCGACGTGCCGAGGCGCGCCACGCTGACGTCGGAGTACGTCGTGTCGAGGGTGTAGACACGAGTCGCCACCCCCGTGGCGGAGCTGACGCGGTAGAGGTGGGTGCCGCTGCCGGTCGACACCGCCACCGACCAGTGTGCTCCGTCGAACGCGATGCCGTACCCCGTCGAGCCGCTGGTGAGCCCCCCCACCGAGCCGACCAGCGCGCCGGTCGCCGCGTCGAGGCGCGCGAAGTACAGCGTGTGGCTGGTCCCATCGAACCCGGAGAACACGATCCCTACCTCGCGTCGGTTCGGGTCGTAGTCCCCTCGGACCAGACCGAAGCGGTAGCCGCTGAGCGGCGCGACGCGCGCCCGCGCGCCCGCGCGCAGGCCTCCCTCGTCGACGAAGCCATCGCAGTCGTCGTCCGTGCGGTCGCAGACGTCCGCGCCCACGCACTCGCCCCAGTCGCACGCCACGCACGTCTGCGTCCCCGACACGACGCAGGACCCCACGGAGGCGGTGCACGGCTGGGTGTCGCTGCCGGAGCATGGGAAGCCCTCGTCGATCGTGAGATCGCAGTCCTCGTTCGTCCCGTCGCAGGTCTCCGTCCCGAGCGGGTTGACCGACGACCGGCGGTCGTCGCAGTCGTCGTTGGTCGCGGAGTAGCCGGAGGGCGTGGCGCCCGGGCAGTCATCGACCGGTGGAGCGGTGCCGTCGCCGAACCCGTCGCCGTCGGCGTCCGGCCAGTACGACTGGGCCGCCGCGCACGCGCCGCTGCAGAGCAAGAACCCTGGGTCGCAGCCGACCTCGCACGCGCTGTCCACGCAGCTCGCGGAGCCCGAGGCGGGCTCGGGGCACGCGTTGTCGCATCGGCCGCAGTGCAGCACGTGGCTCGCCGTGTCGACGCAGGACCCGCTGCAGTCGGTCTGGCCGACGGGACACGCGCCGACGCAGGTCGCTACGCCGGCGACCAGGCCACAGAGCTCGCCGACGGCGCACGCGGCACCGCAGTCCCCGCAGTGGCTCGGTGTCGAGAGGGATTGCTCGCAGTCGGGGTCGCCCGTCTCGCAGTCGGCGAAGCCGTCGTCGCACGTCACGGAGCAGGTACCGCCTTCGCAGCTCCCGGTCGCGCGCGCCGGAGAATCGCAAATGTCATTGCATGCGGCGCAGGCGGTCGTCGTGCCGAGCGGAGTGCAGGCCCCGTCGCAGCAAGCCTCGCCGTCGGAGCATCCGTCGCCGACTCCGCAGCGACACGCTCCGGCGAGGCACAGCTCGCCCGGGCTGCACGCAGGCGAGCAGTCGGTGGCCGCGTCCGCGGCTCCGTCGGTGGCGGCGTCCATCCCCGCGTCGAGGGTCGTCGCGTCGAGGGTCCCGCCGTCCTCGCGGCCGCGATAGCTCCCGGCGTCGATGACGAGGCTGCAGCCGGCGCAGAGCGCGGCCAGGGCCCCGAGTGAGAGCGGTGAAGGCGTCCGCATCATCGTCCTCGGAAACGAGCCTCGGCGACGGCCAGGCAGCCGGTGCCCGTGCAGACCAGCGTCGCGCTCGGCCCGTCGTCGCCGGTCGAGACGGTCAGCGCGAGGACCAGGCCGACGACCGTGACCACGCCGCCGGTGACGAGGAGCACGTCCGTCAAGCCCGCGAGGAGTCCGGCGCTGTCGCGGGTGGCCTCGAAGCCCGGCTCGCACAGGTGCGATCCGTCGCACATCGCGTCGAGCGCCGACTGCTCGCCGAGCGCGAGGCCGCCCGTCACGACCCCCGCGAGCGCGGTCGCCACCCCGACTCCACCGATGATCCAGCCGGGAGTCCACGTCCCGCCGCCCGCCGCTTCGGGCGCAGGCGCGGCGCTCGAGCCGGTGCTCTGCGGTGCTTGCGCCTCTCGCTCCTCCGGCTCTTCGGCGGGCGTGTCCTCACCTTGCTGCGCGGCCAGCCGCTCCATGTTGGCGAGCCGCGCGGTCAGCTGCGCGTGGTCCTCCGCGTCCGGGTTGAGCCGGAGGTACTCGCGAAGGGCACGGACCGCCCCGGGGAGGTTGCCCGCGTCGCGATACGCGACGAACATGTTGTGGAGGAGGGCGGGGCGATGCGAGAGCTCGTAGGCGAGCTCGAACTCGCGGGCGGCCTCCGCGAAGCGGCCGCTCTCGTGGTAGGCCGCGCCCAACCGGAAGTGCATACGCGCCTCGTCCTCCTCCGGGCTGGCGGCCTGCGCGTGCGCCGGCGTGACCGAGCCGAGCGGGGAGAAACTCAGCGCCGCGAGAGCCAGTGTGGCGCGCACTAGACAAGGCTGCATGCGGCCCGATGCTAGCCCCGGCTCTCGAGGCCGTCGACCGCGGATCGATTTCAGAGGAAGAACACGATCAGGTCGTAGATGGCGTGGGTGTAGACGGCGACGGCGAACCCACGCCATCGATAGACCCCCGCGAGGAACAGCCCCGCGAGCGCGCGGAACACGAAGCTGTCGAGCCGGAACGCGTCGCCGAACGGGCCGACGTAGTGGATCGCGCTGAACACGAGCGACGAGAACAGCGCCATCACGAGCGCGGCCTTGAGCTCGGACTTCTCCCTCATCGCCTTGGTGAGGAGCCACGTCCCGCCGCCGAAGAGGACCACGCGGAACACGAGCTCCTCGTGGAAGCCCGCGCCGGCCGCCATCACGAGCTTGTCGAGCGGGCTCATCGCGGGCGGCCCCGCCTGCCAGTCGAACAGCTGCGTCGTCGCCCACCCGACGGTGAAGCTCATGATCACCGCGAGCACCACGCTCTCGCCCAGGACCGGCAGCCACTCCGCGGGCTTGATCTTCCCTTTCTTGCGGAGGACGAAGACGACCGCCGCGATCGCGACGGCGTAGCCGACCGTCACCCCGATGTAGCCGAGCAAGCTGTGTTGCAGGAGCCGGTACGTGAGGCCGCTGACCAGGTCGACCCCGTTGCGCATGTCGATGAGGACGATGCCGAGGTGGTAGACGAGGAAGACCGGGATCGTGAGGAGCAGGCTCGTCAGCGGATCGTGCCGGTGCGTGAGCCACGCGCGCAGCCTGCTGCGCTCCTCCTTCGGCCTCGGCGCCGGCTTCTCGTCCACGGTCTTCATACACGCCCCCCGCATGCTAGCTTCCCGCGCGATGAAGTACCGCGTATCGATCGACGGGCAGCCGCGCGACGTGGACGTCGTGGTGACGCCGGACGGTCGCGTCTCCGTCGCGCTCGACGGCGCGCCGCAGGAGGTCGACGTGGTCCGGGTCCCCGGCGGGCTGAGCCTGCGCCTCGGGGGTCGGGTCTTCGATCTCGCGACGGGCGGTGCGCCGGACGCGATGCAGCTCGCCGCGGGGGAGGCGCGCGCGATCGCGGAGGTGCTCTCCGAGCGGATGCGCGCCAAGCGCCGCGGCGCCGGCGACTCGCTCGGCGGCGGGGGCACCGAGCTCCGCGCGCCGATGCCCGGCCGCGTGGTGAAGGTCCTCGTCGCGAAGGGTCAGGCCGTCGAGCTCGACGATCCCTGCGTGGTGATCGAGGCGATGAAGATGGAGAACGAGCTCCGCGCCCCGACCGCGGGCACGGTCTCCGAGGTCCTCGTGAGCGAGGGCGCGGCCGTCGAGGGCCAGGCGCTCCTCGTCCGCTTCGCGCCCCCCCCCTAGCGGATGCCGTAGTCCTTGATCTTGTAGAGCAGGGCCCGGTGCGAGATCTCGAGCAGCTTGCTCGCCTTGGTGCGGTTGCCCCCCGTCTCCTCCAGCGCCCGACGGATCAAGGTCTCCTCGATGTAGCGCTGGGTCTTCTTGATCGACAGCTCGCCGGTGGCGAGCACGGCCTGCACGGGGTCGGGCTCGCGCAGGCGCTCGGGGAGGTCCGCGTCGGTGAGGACCTGCCCCTCGGAGAGCACGATGGCGCGCTCGAGCACGTTCTCGAGCTCGCGCACGTTGCCCGGCCAGTGGTACGCGAGCATCAGCTTGTGCCCCTTGGCGTCGAGGCCTCGGATCGCCGTCCCGAGCCGCCGGTTCGTGCGCTCGATGAAGTGATCCACGAGGAGCGAGAGATCCTCCTTGCGCTGCCGCAGCGGCGGCACGTGCAGCGGGAGCACGTTGAGGCGGTAGTAGAGGTCCTCGCGGAACCGACCGGCCTCGACCTCGTCCTTCAGCACGCGGACGGTGGCCGCGACGACGCGCACGTCGACGTTGCGGTCGCGCGTCTCCCCGAGGCGGCGCAGCGTCCCCTCCTGGAGCACGCGGAGCAACTTGACTTGCGTGCTGGGCGGCAGCTCGCCGACCTCGTCGAGGAACAGCGTCCCGGCGCTCGCCTCCTCGAAGAGGCCCGGCTTGTCGCTCGAGGCGTCGGTGAACGCGCCGCGCTTGTGCCCGAAGAGCTCGGACTCGATCAGCGACTCCGGGATCGCTCCGCAGTTCACCGCGACGACCGGGCCCCCCGCGCGCGTGCCCTGGTTGTGGAGCGCGCGCGCGACGAGCTCCTTGCCGACGCCGCTCTCGCCCTGGATCAGCACCGTGGTCGAGAACGCGGCGGCCTTCTCGATCGTGCGGAAGAGCGCGCGCATCGCCTCGCCGCGCCCGATCATCCCCGCGTAGTGCGCGCGGTCGGAGAGCTCCGCCTTGAGCGCGCGGTTCTCGCGCTTGAGCGCCTCGCGCTCCTCGGCCTTGCGCAGGGCGAGGAGCACCTCGTCCTGCTTGAACGGCTTGCTCACGTAGTCGTACGCGCCGGCCTTCATCGCCTCGAGCGCGAGGTCCACCGAGCCGTACGCGCTCATCACGATCACCGTCGGCGCGTTCTCGCCCGCCGCGAGCGCCGTCGTGAGCTCGATGCCGCTCATCCCGCCCATGCGGACGTCGGCGATCACGTAGTCCGGTGCGAAGGCCTCGGCGACCTCGAGCGCCTCCTCGCCGCTCGACGCGAGCGCGAGCTCGTAGCCGTGCTTGCCGAGCATCGTCCGCAGGACGAGCCGGAGGTTCTCTTCGTCGTCGACGATCAGGACGCGCGGCATCGCTCCGTCCGCGCGGTCACTCGAGCTCGCTCGGGCGCTCGCCGATCGCGACGAGCCGCCACGTGGTCGTGCGCTCCTCGCTCTCGTCGCGCCGCTCGACGAGGCCGAGATCTCCGCACGCCAGCAGCGTGCTGCGCGCCGTCTCGTCGGACCGCTCGAGCCGCACGCAGTCGTCCGCCGCGACCGGCTGTTCGATCCTCCCGAGGCGCTCGGCGAGGGTCCAGCCCACCGCGGCCTCGGCGCCGCCGGGGTCGGCGCCGACGCGGGGGCAGCGCGCCGCCGCGCACCACCGCGCGGGCGCGGCCGCCGCCGGGGTCGGC
>JAYRVK010001302.1:0-4330 GCA_041918555.1 Sandaracinaceae bacterium | reverse complement strand
GAGGCGCGATGCGGACGGGCGGAGACGGAGACGCGGCAAGCTGGACACGCTGGGCGTGGGCGCTCGCGGTGCTCGCGTGCGCGGCGCCCGAGGCGTCGAAGGTCGCCGGGCCGCGGCCCGACGCCGGGATCGACGCGGGGACGCTCGACGCAGGCGCCCTCGACGCGGGCCACGACGCGGCGCGCCCCGACGCCGGCGTCGTGCGCGTCGCGCCGACCGGCCGCTTCTTCGAGCGCGCGGACGCGCCGATCCGTGCGGCGCTCGCGAACGAGGCGATCGCGGAGGTCGAGCGCGGCGGGGGGGGGCGCAGCCTCGGCTTCCGCGTGACGCTCGCCGACGGAACCCGCGCGTACTTCAAGCCCGCGCAGACCTTCTCGGGGATGAGCTGGCAGGCGGAGCTCGCCGCCTTCCACCTCGACCGCCTCCTCGGCCTCGGCCGCACGGCGCCCTCGATCGGCCGGCGCGTCGAGTGGAGCGCGCTCGAGGTCGCGGCCGGCGAGGACGCGCGGATCCCGGAGCTCCTGCCGGCCGACGGCCAGCTCGACGGAGCGCTGATCTGGTGGGTGCCGGAGCGCCTGCGCGCGGTCGAGCTGCCCCCCGGGTGGGAGCGCTGGCTCCGCATCGACGAGGACTTCCCGATCGTGTCCCCGTTCCAGCGCGCGAACGTCGTGCGCGAGGCGATCGCTGCGCTCGAGGCCGACACGCCGGCCCGCGTGGTCCCCGTGCCGCCCGCGCCCGATCGCGCGGATCGCCCGGCCGAGCTGAGCGACCTGATCGTGTTCGACTACCTGATCCACAACGGCGATCGGTGGAGCGAGAACCACTCGAACCTGCGGACGCTCGAGACCGGCGGTCCGATCATGTACCTCGACAACGCGGCCGGCTTCACGATGCGCAGGCCGCGCACCGCGCTGATGGACGCGCGGCTCGGGTGCGTGCAGCGCTTCCGCCGCCCGACGATCGCGCGCGTCCGCGCGCTCACGCTCACGCGCTTCACGTCGCGCCTCGACACGGACCCCCTCGCGCCGCTCCTCGACGAGGAGCAGCTCGAGCACTTCGAAGAGCGCCGGCGCTACCTCCTCGAGTACGTCGACGGGCTCGTCGAGCGCTTCGGCGAGGACGCGGTCTACTCGCTGTAGCGATGTGAAAACGCACTCGGGGTCCGGCCGTTTCCGTCTATTCAGTGCGGATGCGTCCTTCTTCGTTCGCGCTCTCGTGCCTCGTCGTCTGCTCCGCGTGCAGCGTCCGCTCGAGCTCCGACGGAGGCAGTGGCTCGGCCGACGCGGGCCCGTGCATGGAGGGCCAGATCTTCTGCGGCCCCGGCGAGGTGGTCCAGCGCTGCGTGGGCGGCGCGCGGGTCGACGGCGAGACGTGCAGCGGCGACTTCGTCTGCGCCGAGGGCCTGGGCTGCGTGACGTGCCGGCCCGAGTACTACCGCTGCGAGGGCAGCGACCTCTTCCTCTGCAACGCGGACGGCTCCGGCTACACACTCGCGATGACCTGCACCGCGGACGAGATCTGCAGCGCGTCGGGCCGCGTCGGCCAGTGCATCGGCGCGTGCGAGGACGCCATCGCCAACCGCTCGAACATCGGCTGTACGTACTGGGCGGTCGACCTCGACAACGAGGAGTCGCGCGGGCTCGCCGCCACCGACGCGTGGAGCCAGCCCTTCGCCGTCGCGATCGCGAACCCCTCCGACGTGACCGCGACGGTGCGGGTCTTCCAGAACGACGCGGCCCTCGGCTCGCCGCCCGTCGAGCGGCAGGTGTTCACGGGCCAGGTGATGCCGCGCGACGTCCTGGAGATCCGGTTGCCGCAGCGCGAGGTCGACGGCCCGATGGACCAGAACCCGGACAACCGCGGGACGTGGCTGAGCCCCAACGCCTACCGCATCGACAGCAACTACCCGGTCGTGGCGTACCAGTTCAACCCGATCATCCAGGACTTCTCCAACGACGCGTCGCTGCTGCTGCCGCAGAGCGGGCTCGACAACCACTACCGCGTGATCGGCTGGCCGACCGCCAACCCGATCGAGCCGTTCGGCAACATCGACGGGATCCCGGATCACTCCTTCGTGACGATCGTCGGCACGACCCCGAACACCACGGTGCGCGTGACGCTCGGCGGCCCGATCATCGGCGACAACTACGGCCTCGGGATCGGGCCGGCGGCCGCGGGCGCGGTGATCGAGCGGGTGCTGCAGCCCTTCGACGTGCTGAACCTCGAGAGCACCGACCTCCCGGGCGACCTGACGGGCACGGTGGTCGAGTCGAGCCAGCCCGTGGTGGTCTTCAGCGGCGGCGAGCGCGGGATCGCCCCGATCGAGACCGACGGCGTGCCCACCGCGCCGGGCGGACCGCCCGACATGCTGTGCTGCACCGAGCACCTCGAGGAGCAGGTCTACCCGACGACCGCGTGGGGCCGGGACTTCGTGATCACCCGCTCCCCGCAGCGCGGCGCCACCTGGGCGGAGCCGGACATCTATCGCGTGATGGCCGATCGCGTCCGCACCACGGTCACCACGAACCTCTCGGGAGCCGACGCGAGCTTCACCCTCGAGCCCGGCCAGTGGCACGACTTCTATCCGCAGCGCTCCTTCATCCTGCGCGCAGACGCGCCGGTCAGCGTCCAGCAGATGCTGGTCAGCCAGGCCTGGGTCGACGACTGGCGCCCCGGGCACGGGGGCGATCCGTCGGCGATCCTGTTCCCGCCCTACCAGCAGCACCGCGAGGAGTACGTCTTCCTCACGCCGAGCACGTTCAGCGCAAACTACGTGGTCATCGGCATGCCGGCCGGGACCACGGTGCTCCTCGACGAGGGGGACATCCTCGGCGACGAGTTCATGATGCTCTGCACCTACGAGACGGCGGGCGAGCTCGACGGGACCGTCTACGAGGCGGTGACCTGCCCGGTCGATCCTGGCGCGCACACCATCGACTCGACGCTCCCCGTCGGGATCTCGGTCTACGGCTACTACAACGTCGGCAGCTACGGCTACGCCGGCGGCTCCGACCTCGAGCGGATCAACCCGCTGATCTAGCCGGCGGCCTCGTCGTCCTCGCGCGCGCTCGCGGCGCGGGCGACGAAGCCCGACGCCATGCCGACGGCGCGAGGCACGAGGTGCTCGAGCTCCGTCAACAAATCTTGCGGGTTCGAGGGCCGCGCGGCGCGCCCGGCGAAGAGCTCCTCGTCGCAATGGGCCTTCGGCTCGCCGAGGCAGATCATCGCCGGGCAGCGGTCCGCGAGGATCAGCGCGAGCCAGCTCGCGAGCTCGACGGCGTCGTAGGGATCGTCCTCGGCGTCGATCAAGAGCGCTTGCGGCGGGGCGCGGCGCGCGCGCGGATCGAAGGCGTCGTCGTAGATCGAGAGCGGCGCGAAGCCGACGGTCGGGAGCCCTCGCTCGAGCGCGTCACGCCACGCCGGGTCGCCGCTGACGACCGTGACGACCATCGAGGACATCGCCCACATCCTGACACGGAGCCGCGCAGGGCGAAACCAATCGACCGAGGGTCGCTGGCGCCGCGCGCGCCCCGAGCCTAACTTCGGCGCGCCATGACGGACCCGAGGACCCCGGCGAGCGCCGGGCTGAGGCAGCCCGCCGAGTGGGCCCCGCACGACGCGGTGTGGGTCGCGTGGCCGAGCCACGACGAGCTGTGGGCGCAGCTCCTCGGCGACGTGCAGCGCGAGGTGATCGAGCTCTGCGAGGCGATCGCCGACGTCGACGCGGACGGCCGCCCGCGCGGCGAGACGATCCGCATGCTCGTCCCGGACGGAGTCCGCCACCTCGAGGCGTCCGAGGCGCTCGAGCACCTCGGGGTGAAGCTCTCGCGCATCCCGTTCGGCGACATCTGGATGCGCGACGTCGCGCCGATCTTCGTGCGCGACGATCACGGCGGGGTCGCCGCGGTGACCTTCGCGTTCAACGGCTGGGGCGGGAAGTATGTCCTGGACGGCGACGACCTCGTGGCCGCGCGCATCGCCGAGGCGACCGGCGTCGAGCTGTACGCGTTCGGGCTCGTGCTCGAGGGCGGCGCGGTCGAGCCCGACGGAGAGGGCACGCTGCTCACC
Organism: Sandaracinaceae bacterium; assembly: GCA_041918555.1. Classification (GTDB taxonomy): domain Bacteria; phylum Myxococcota_A; class Polyangia; order Polyangiales; family Sandaracinaceae; genus JACKEC01. The sequence continues at coordinate 262 of JAYRVK010001302.1, read as the reverse complement.
ACGCGGCAGTGCCTCTTGAACCCGAACCGCAACCCGCACCTCGACGCGCGGACCCTCGAGGCGCGGCTCGGCGAGGCGCTCGGGGCGCGGCGCGTGCTGTGGCTCGAGCGCGGCCTCGAGAACGACCACACCGACGGCCACGTGGACACCCTCGCGCGCTTCGTGGAGCCGGGTCGCGTGGTGTGCATGGCGCCGAGCGGTGACGACGACCCGAACGCCGCCGTCCTCGACGAGCTCGCGCGCGACCTCGCCGCGATGCGCG
>JAYRVK010001301.1:0-3691 GCA_041918555.1 Sandaracinaceae bacterium | reverse complement strand
CGTCGTCGTGATGGTCGGCGGCAACGACACGCAGGCGCTCCGCACGGACGACGGCTGGATCCAGTGGCGCGACGAGGTCGCGTGGAGCCGCGAGTACGCGGCGCGCGTGCGCGACTTCGTCGACGCGCTGTGCGCGCACGGCGCCCCGCGCGTCGCGGTCCTGCTCCCGCTCGACGGCGGCCGCCCCGGCTGGAACGACCGCATCGCGCGCGTCCGCCGCGCGCAGACCCTCGGCGCGCGCGAGTCGGAGTGCGGCGTCGCCATCGACGCGGGCGAGGACGAGTTCGAGGCGACCGACGGCGTCCACCTCAGCTTCCGCGGCGCCCGCCGCATGTGGGGCCGGATCGAGGACGCCATGCGCGTCCTGCTCGACGTGCCGGCGGGCTGACGGCGACCCGTCGACCGGATATCCTCGTCGGGGATGGGGCGCAATGTTCTTTGCGTGGTTCTACTCGCCGCGTGCTCGAGCGGGCCCGAGCGCGTGGCCGCGAAGATCATCGCCGACGACCCGTCGCGCCCGTCGACGCCGTCGGGGCGGGCGACGGCGATCCGCCCGAGGGCTCCGCGCCGCCGAGCGGCGGGCTCCCGGGCGCGATCGAGGTCGGGGAGGGAGGGATTCCTCATCCCAGCCCCCACGTCGCGCGCGTGCTCGACGGGCTCTGGGAGCGCCTCGAGCTCGAGACCGTCCGCGAGGCCGTCGCGCGCACCGATGTGCGGGCCCAAGAGGAGACGCGGGATGGCGTCGAAGCGGAGCTGGACGGACCGTGCGCCCTTCACCTCCTCCACCCGCACCTCGTGACCATCGCGTGCACGTCGGAGAACGGCTGGCGAACCGGCTTCACGCACCACGCGCACGTCCACCACTTCGCGATCGTCGGCGAGGACGTGCGGGCGCTCGATCCGTACCGCGAGTTCCGTTCGCGCGAGGCGATCGACGCGCGGCTCCGCGAGGCCTGCGAGGCCGAGGTCGCGCGCGAGACCGCGACCGACGGGGTCGTGCTCGTCGAGGGCACGTCGTGCGACCGGCTGGTCCTCCGGCTCGGGCCCGGCGGAGTCAGCGGCGTGTTCGCCCCCGTGACGTACGACGAGGGCTCCTCGGGCTTCGACGGCGAGGAGGCCCGGGAGGGGACGGGGCAGCCGGTCGAGCTCGACTTCGAGCTCTCGTACGAGAGCCTGCGCGATCTCCTCGTCGAGGACGGGCTCCTCGCGCGGCTGCTGTCGGGGGCCGCGCCGCGCGCCGAGCCGGCCGCCGAGCCCTTCGACGGCGTCGCCGTGTCGCGGACCGATCTCGACTTCCTCCTGTGGTCCCGCGGGCAGACCCTCTCGCCCGCGCACCAGGCGCGCCTCGGGCTCGAGGACCTCGGGCACCGGCTCGCGCGCCTCGTGTACCTCGGGACGGACACGGCCGATGCGGCCGCGATCGCCGAGCTCTTCGGCGCACCGCCGCTACCGGTGCGCCTCGCGTCGCCGCCGACGCCGCTCGCGCTCCCACTCCTCGCCGTTCGCGAGGACGCGATCGTCCGCACCCGGCCGGAAGCCGGACCCGTCGTCTTCGTGCTCCCCGCCGGGACCCTGGTCGCGCCGCGCGGTCCCGCGGACCGCGCGCGTTTCGTGGACGTGCACACGCCGCTCGGCTCGGGCTCGGTCGCGCGGAGCCTCCTCGTCCCCCACCGCGGCTGCGTGCCGCGGGCGCCGGGCGACGCGCCGGGCAGCGCCGCGCGACTCACCGCGCGCGTGCGCGTCGCAGAGGCGGGAGCGACGCGCGACGCGGCATTGTTCGCGCGCAGCACGGAGCGCGGCGTGGAGGTCCGGCTCCACGCGCTCGATCCCGCGAGCTGCGCGGTGGGGGACGCGCTCGTCGCGATCGACGCCGAGGGCGCGTTCTTCGATCTGCGCCTCACCCCGACCCGCGCCCGCGGCGGCGACACGCTCGTCCTGGTCGGAACCGGGCTCGGTGACGTGCCCGTCGCACCCGGCTACGCGAGCCAAGGGGAGTTCGACGTGCGCTACACCGTGCGAGCCGTCGGCGCGCCGGGGCCGGAGTGGACGCGGATCGGGCGGTACGCCAACCACTACGCGGCCGGCGCGCGCCTCGCCGAGACGGCCGACGGCACCTACTTCCCGATCTCGTTCGACACCTGGGAGGCGCTGCTTCGGTTCACCTGGACGGGCACCACGCTCGCCGAGCAACCGGCCCCCGCGCCCGACCCGTGACGCGGTAGATGTTGCTACAACGTCGGCGATGCTCCGCCGATCCGCCGTCGCGCTCCTCCTCCTCGCTTGCTCGGACCCCGCGCCGCCCGCGCCGCGCCCGGTGATCGCACCCGAGGCGCCCGTCGCCGAGGTCGCCGAGCCCGAGGAGGAGGCGGCCCCCGAGGAGGCGGAGCCCGAGGCCGAGGAGGCCGAGGCCGAGCCCGCCGCAGACGGCGAGCCCGCGGAGGGCGAGTGGTACCTCACCACCGAGCTCACCGCCGACGACGGGCGCATCGAGCACCCGAGCCCGCACGTGCGGCGCGTGCTCGAGGGGCTGTGGCGCAACCTGAACCGGGAACAGACCGCGGAGGCGGTGCGGCGCGCTCCGTTCGACGCGAACGAGGCCGACGAGGAGGAGAGCACCGAGAACAACGCGTACGGGGGCTGCGGCGTGCTGCTGATGCACCCTCACCTCGTGACCTTCGCGTGCTCCGACACGTGGGCGGCGCGCGACGATCAGTCGGTGCGGGAGCGGGTGCACCACTTCACGATCGCCGGCGACGAGATCCGTCCGTTCGACGCGCTCGACGCGTTCACCTCGCGCGACGCGGTCGGCGCGCGGTTCCGCAGCGAGTGCGAGGCCGCGGTCGCCGAGGACGTCGAGGAAGACGGCGAGCACCCGGGGCAGGGCTCCTCCTGCGACCGCATCGTGGCGCGGCTCGACGAGGACTCCGTGAGCCTGGTCTACGAGGCCTCGGACACCCTCGCGAGCGCGTACTTCCTCGATCGGAGCGTCTACTACGAGGACCTCGCGGAGCTGATCCCGGAGGGTGGGATCTTGCGCCAGCTCTTCGCGGGCCGAGCACCGCCCCCGGAGCCCGCGCCGGCGGCGCCGAACGGGACGGCGGTGTCGAAGGCGGACCTCGAGCACGCGCTCGTCGCGGCGTGGCAGTCGCTCGAGCCCGCGCAGCGCGCGGCGGTCGGCCTCGAGCGCTTCGGGCACGGGCTCGCGCGGCTCGTGTACGTGGGGACCGACGCAGCGGCGGCCAGCGCGATCGCGCAGGCGCTCGGGGCGACGCCCACGCCGGTGCGGACCGAGCCCGCGGTGCGGCCGCTCGCCGCGCCGTGGATGACGGCGCGCACGGACGCCCTCGTGCGCACCCGCCCCGAGGGCCCGCTCGCCCGCGTGCTCCCCGCGGGGACGCTGCTCGTGCAGGCGGATCCCGCGGACCGCGGGCGCTTCGTCGAGGTGCTCACCCCGCTCGGCCCGGGCTCCGTCGCGCGCAGCCTGCTCGCGCCGCGCTCCGGCTGCGTGCCTTCCGCGCCGGGCGCGCGGCCCGGCGAGCCGGCGCCGCTCGCCGCGATCGTCCGGGTCCAGCGCGCGGGCGCGGCCACGCGCGACGGGGTGCTCTTCGCGCGCGCGACCGCGGGCGGCGTCGCGGTGCGCCTGCACACCCTCGACGCCGCCGCGTGCACGGTCGGCGACGAGCTCCTCGCG
>JAYRVK010001300.1:0-2100 GCA_041918555.1 Sandaracinaceae bacterium | reverse complement strand
GGCGCGGGGCGAGTCGAGCACGCCCGCTTCTTCGGTTCGACGCGGTGCCTCGCGATCGCTCGACGCCGCCACCGCGCCCAGCGCGGCCGCCGCCTCGCCCGCCGTTGCGAACCTCGCCTCGGGCGCACGGTCGACGCAGCGAGCGAACCATGCGTCGAAGCCCTCCGGCGTCTGCGCCCCGAGCTCGCGCGCGCGCACACTCGCGCGCTCGATCGGGTGCGCGACGATCTCGGCGATGAGGGCGCTGATGTTGAAGGGGCTGGCGTTCGCGGCGCGCCAGTACCTCCGCCCCGTCGACAGGAAGAACGCGATGAGCCCCATCGCCCACACGTCGGTCGTCGGACGGATCTTCGCGCCCACGCTCGCCTGCTCGGGCGCGAGCCACAGCGGCGAGCCGATCGCGGTAGTCACGGTGGCGCCGGTGCCCTCCGCCGCGAAGGTCGCGATCCCGAAATCGAGGACCTTGAGGATCGGGTGCGCCGCGCGGCGGCGCGGCGTCGCGAGGAAGAGGTTCTCGGGCTTGAGGTCGCGGTGGACGATCCCCTGCGCGTGCGCCGAGTCGAGCGCGTGCGCCAGCTCGTCGAAGATGCGGGCGACTTCTCCGATCGGGAGCGCGCCACGGCGCACGACGCAGGCCTCGAGGTCTTCCCCTTGGAGCAGCTCCATCGCGAGCCAAGGCACGCCGGTGGCCGCATCGACGCCCGCGCCGATCACCTCGACGACGTGGTCGCTGTCGATGCGGCTCGCGACCTTGGCCTCCTCGACGAACCGTCGCCGGCTGCGCTCGTCCTTCACGAGCGCGGGCTGCATCACCTTGAGGGCGCGCTCCTTCCCCGTCGTGAGCTGCCGCGCGACGTAGACCGCACCCATCCCGCCCTCGGCGAGCGGCCGCACGATTTCGAAGTCTTCACCGATGCGGGCTCCGGCGGGGAGCGGGTCGCCGATCACTCGGGCATGCTATCAGCGTGGAGAATCCGTGGGAGCGCCTCACGACGGCCTCCTCGAGGTCGAGGCGTCGGTCGCGGGCCTCGAGGGCGATCGCGCGCTACGGCTCGGGCGGCTGAGCGAGGCGTGTGCCGTCCTCGTCTCCCGCGTCCAGACCGGCGAAGGTCTCGACCCGTCCGCCGTGAATCACGCGGATCCGGTGGTTGCGCGCGTCGGCGACGTACACCTCACCCGCGGGCCCGAGGGCGATCCCCCGCGGCGCGTCGAACTGGGCCTCAGCGACGGGGCCGTCGAAGAGCCCGCGCGCGCCGCAACGTCCAATCGACGACACGACTCCGTCGAAGACGCGGCGCACACAGCAGTTCCCCGAGTCCGCGACGTAGATCGCTCCGTCGGCCGCGACCGCGAGAGCCTCGGGGCTCGCGAAGCGCGCCTCGGTCGTCGCCGCGCCGTCCTCGTGCCGCGCCATTCCCATCCCGCTCCCCGCGACGCGATCGACGTAGTCGTTGCGGATCCGGCGCACGAAGTGGTTGCCCGTGTCGGCGACGTAGAGGGATCCGTCGGGGCCGAGCGCCAGCCCGTGCGGGTGCGCGAACGACGCCGCGCCGACCCGCCCGTCGGTCGAGCCCCATGAATTGCGTCCGGCGAGCGCCTCCACTCGACCGTCCCGGACGACGACGATGCGCTGGCGCTCCGTGTCCGCAACGTAGATTGCACCATCCGGCGCGACAGCGAGGCCGCTCGGGTGATCGAGCTCCACGCGGAGCGCGGGCCCGGTGCGGGCTCCGAAGTCGCCCACGCCCGCGACGGTCGTCACCCGACCCTCGCGAATCGCGCGAACGCGACGCGCTTCTCCGACGTACACGGTTCCGTCGGAGGCCACCGCCACGGCGCGCGGCGAGCTGAACGTCGCCTCGGATCCGGGCCCGTCGCGCGATCCGGAGGCCCCGCTCCCCGCGAGGGTGATGACCTGCTCGCCCCGGATCATACGGACGCGGTGGTTGCCGGTGTCGGCGACGTAGAGCGAACCGTCGGGGCCGACGGCCAAGCCCGACGGGCTCCGGAGGCGTGCGGGAGGACCGCTCGGCGCGCTCGGGAGCGGCGGCGCGAGGACGGGCGCGGGGAGCGCGCTCGGTCCGACCGACCGAGCCGTCG
>JAYRVK010001299.1:0-6223 GCA_041918555.1 Sandaracinaceae bacterium | reverse complement strand
TCCATGCGCGCGGGGCGCTCGCAGGTGCAGGCGGCGGCGAGCAGCGCGAGCGCGCTCAGAAGCAGGCGCTCCACAGCCCCGCGTCGGCGCGCATCGCCGCCGACTCGTCCTCTTCGAAGAGCCCGGCGTACGTGCGGTCCGAGCCGATGGTCAGCACCCGCGCGAAGCCGCGGCGCAGGAGCTGGCGCTGGAAGAAGTCGCCGCTCCCCGCGCCGATGTGGACGTACGCGAGCAGGCGATCGAAGTCGTCGTAACAGTCGTTGTCGAAGGTCAGCCACACCTGGCGATCGAAGAGCTGGTTGGTGAACGCGCGGGCCTCGTCGCCGTAGCACTCCTCCGGCTCGGGCGGGTGCGCGATCTCGGGCGTGTCCACGCCGATCATGCGGACTGTGGCGTCGAGCGACCCGTCGGCCGCGGTGAAGCCGAAGGTGTCTCCGTCGATCACGCGGTACACGCGGCCGCGGATGGGCGCGCGGCACATCGAGGCGCCCGCCCGGAGCGCGGTCCCGTCGATGCCCGCGACGCGCGCGTCGTCGAGGAGGAGCGGGCCCTCGAACCCGTTGCCGAGGACCGGATCGTAGCCGCCTCCGTCGCCGGCCGGCGTCCCCGCGTCGGTTCCGGGGACCATACGGGGACACCCCGTCGCGAGCACGACGAGCAGAAGCCAAGCGCGGCGCATCGGTCCGCAGCTTAGCGCAAGAACCGACGACGCTCGTCGCGGTGAGCTCGAAGACTGTCGACCAACCGATCGAGGCCGGGTCGGCGCGCAGCGCCGGCCGTCGGCGGAGGGGGGGCGCGCGCAGCGCCCCCCGAAGACTCAGAACCGGAACTGCGCCTCGAGCCGCACCTCGTGCTCGGTGAGGTTCGCGTCGGGCGTGGCTTCGGACGGGCGGCACTGATCGCTGAACACGCCGCTCGCGGCGCCCGGCATCGAGGTCGTGTCGCGCACGCAGAACATGCGCATCGAGTAGAGCAGCGTGAGCAGGCCGATGTTGCGGAAGTAGTACCAGTGCAGCGCGCCGCGGAGCTGGAACTCCTCGACGGGCTGGCGGAAGAGCGAGCTGAACGCGGGATCGCCCGCGTACTCGAGCGGGACGAAGAAGCCGCCGACGTCCGCGGCGAGGACGAGCGTCCGCGGGACGAGGAGCAACACGGCTTGCACGTTCCAGGCTTGCTGCACGCCGTCGAAGTCGAGCACGTAGCGCCCGTAGGCCTCCGCGCGCATCGAGAAGATGGAGTAGCGGAACTGCGCGAACGCGTTCCACGCGACGAAGCGCTCGACGGGGCGCTGGTCGAAGCGCGCGCCGGCCATGATCGTGAAGGCGGCCGGCACCGGCACGTAGAGGAACGGCGTGTCGAAGCGATCGTAGTGGCCGACGATGTTGACGTGCAGCTGCGCGCCGACCGCGTACGAGAAGTTGCGGGCCTCCTCGCCGGGGCGGAAGAAGACGCCGCCCACGTTGCCGGTCCGCTCGCCCGAGCCGCCGGCCGCGAACGCGCGGAACCGCAGCAGGCCGTCGCTCGTGATCGGGCCGCCCACCTCGAGCGCGGCGCCGTTCGACTGCTCGAACGCGTTGAAGAGGTAGAAGGGCGGGTCGAGGAGCGGCTGCTTGCTCGTCGACACGACGAGGCCGGGGCTCAGGCCGCCCGAGCCGCTGTTGAGCGAGAGGTAGTGGCCTTCGTTGCCGAGCGGGATGTTGAACGTGGCGAAGGTGATCCGGACCGAGCGCTCGGCGCGGAGGTTGATGAGGAAGAACGAGTTCTGGATCAGCGGGATCTGCCCGAGCGCGCGGAGCTGCAGCCGGCTCACGCGGACGTCGCCGATCGGATCGGAGTACTCGGTGAGGCCGTCGCCGTCGATGTCCGGCGTCTCGTTGATGTTGAGGCTGCCCGCGATGCCCGCGACGACGCTGAACCGGAACCCGGGCGAGCCCGCGCACACGGTGACCGACGGATCGAAGCGGCAGCCGAAGTCCTGGCAGTCCGTGCGGCCGTCGCGGTCGTTGTCGACGCCGTCGGCGCAGAGGTAATCGTTGCGCTCGCCGTCCTGATCGCCGCCGCGGCCGATGAGGTCCTCGACGCTCATGCCGCCCTCGAGCTCGGGGATCTCGTCGGCGCCGCCGCCGAGGTCGCCGCCGCCGCCGCCGCCGCCGCCCTGGCCCTGCCACGAGCCCGAGCACACCGTGACGTGCGAGCCGCCGCAGTCGTCGTCCTCGCAGTCGACCGCGCCGTCGCCGTCGTTGTCGACCCAGTCGCTGCACGCGTCGTTCGTGCGCTCTTCGCTCCCGCCGGCGTGGCAGTGCGCGTCCTCGAAGCAGTCCGCGTCGGCGCAGTCGGCGAGCCCGTCGCCGTCCTGGTCCTGCCGGTCGTCGCACACCGTCTCGCGCCCCGCGGGAGGGGGCTGCGGCGGCGGCGGCTGCTGCGGCGGCGGCTGCGCCTCCTCCTGCGCCATCGCCTCTTCGTACGTGATCCCGCCCTCGGCCTGCGCCGACGCGAGCGCGCCCGGCGCGAGCACGGCGAGCGCCGCGAGCGCGCTCAGGATGCGTGTGTCGAGCTGCCTCATCCGATTCCCACCCTCTTCGCCCTTCACGGGCACACGAACGCCTGTCCCGCCGGGCCGGGACCGCTGCACGCGCCGGAGAACGTGCTCACCATGCAGTCCGCGTCGCTCGCGCACGACTCCCCCGCGCGCGGGCCCACGACGAACGTCCGCCCGGCGGCCCGCCGGCAGAGCGGCATGCCCGCCGCGTCGACGACGAGCGGGTTGTGGTTGCACTCCCAGTCCTCGCAGTCGACGAAGCCGTCGAGGTCGTTGTCGAGCCCGTCGGTGCAGGTCCGCGTGGCCATCGCGATCTGCTCGGCGCGCGTCGAGTCGGTCGGGATCCCGCCGTCCTCGTTGCCCTGGATCTCCTGCTCGTCGTCGATCCACATGCTCTCGAAGCACGGGCTCACGAGCGAGAGGCACGCGCCGCGGTAGCAGCTCTGGCCGGCCGGGCACTCCGCGGTGTCGGAGCAGAGCCCGGTCCGCGCGATGGTGATGAAGCGACAGCTGAAGTCGGCGCAGTCGGGGAAGCCGTTGCGGTTGTTGTCGCGGCCGTCGACGCAGTCGTCGAAGTTGGCCTCGCCGAACTGGCGGCAGAACTCGACGACCGCCAGGTCGTCGGCCCGGCTGCACGAGAAGTCGTTGCAGTCGACGAAGCCGTTCATGTCGTTGTCGACGCCGTCGCTGCACCGCTCGATGGTGCTCTCGCCGATGCTCGCGCAGTACGCGAGGACGGCTGGGTCCGTCGAGCGCTGGCAGCTGAAGTCGGCGCAGTCCGTGAAGCCGTTCCCGTCGTTGTCGCTCCCGTCCATGCACTGCGCGAGCGAGGTCTCCGAGAGGCTCGCGCAGTACGCGGTGATGTCGGGGTCCGGCGACATCATGCAGCCGAAGTCCGCGCAGTCGACGAAGCCGTCGCCGTCGTTGTCCGCGCGGTCCATGCAGAACGCGAGCGTCTCCTCGGGCCCGGTGCACGCGGGCGTCGCCGCGCAGTCCGGGTCGCGGCAGTCGGCGGCGCCGTCGAGGTCGTCGTCCGCGCCGTTCGTGCAGTTCGTCTCGGTCGGGCACTCGGGGACGCCTGCGCACGAGGGGTCCGCGCAGTCGACGAGCATGTCGCCGTCGTTGTCGATCCCGTCGGTGCAGTTGCGCTCCGCGCAGGCCGGGAAGCCCGCGCAGTCCGAGTCGCGGCAGTCGGGGAGGCGGTCGCCGTCGTCGTCGCGGCCGTTGTCGCACGCGAGCTCGGCGTCGCACACCGTCACGTACGGGTTGTTGCGGCAGGTGAAGTCGCCGCAGTCGGCGAAGCCGTTCCCCTCGTTGTCGATCCCGTCGCTGCACGTCGCGTCGCTGAACTCCGCGGAGCAGCACAGCTCGAAGATGTTCTGGCAGTCGCGGTCGCCGCAGTCGAACTGGCCGTCGAGGTCGTCGTCGATCCGGTTGCGGCACAGCTCGTACGTGTTCTCGGCGCCGAGCGGCGGCGTGTTCGGGATGTACTCGGCGCAGAAGCCGAGCGAGAGGCAGTCCTCGTCCGCGCAGTCGTACTGGCCGTCGAGGTCGTCGTCGCGCCCGTTCGCGCAGGAGATCTCGTCCGTCTCGTAGCCGGCGACGGGGCCGCGGTCGATGTCGCCGTCGCCGTCGAAGTCGAGCGTGAAGCAGCCCGGGACGAGCGCGAGCGCGACCGCGAGGGCGAGCCGGATCGAGCGGGACATCAGTGCCCTCCTCCGCCGCCCGGGCGCTGCCAGTTGCCGTGGCCGCGCACGCACGCGGCGCCGCGCGTGCCGTACCGGCGCTCGAAGGGAACGTGGATCATGCAGGAGCCGCGCTCGGTGCGCGTGCCCCCGAGCAAGTTGTTTTGCATTTCTCCAGCGAGGCGGCGCTCGACGAGCTCGCGCGCCGGGCCCGTCAGGTACTCGGGGAGCTGCTGGACGCGCCGGTAGCGCGAGACGAACTCGATCAGGTGGAGGTTGAAGAAGTCGGCGAGGTGGGGCGCGATCTGCGGGTCCTCGCGGAGCCGGCGCGCCGCCGCGGTGACCGGGCCCAGGTCCACGCGGATCTCCTCGTTGCACACCCAGCTGCACTCCGCGTAGGTGTCGCGGTGCTGCATGCTCTCGGTGTGCGCGTCGCGCGTCGAGACGAGCCGGTTGTAGTGCCACTCGCGCGAGGGGTCCTCGTCGAACGAGTGGACGCTCGTCATCACGTAGTCCGGCACTCCGTGCGCCCACATGCCGCGGCGGTGCGCGATCGCGTCCTGTTGCGCGCGCAGGTACGCGGGGCTCGAGGGCGTGTCGTCGACCTGATAGGCGTGGGCGAGGCCGCGGCGGATCTGATCGACCGCGAGGTCGGGGCAGATCATGAGCACGCGCCCGTAGGTGTCGCGGCTCCCGTCGGTCGTGCAGTGCCAGGTGCCGCGGCGACCGTTCATCGTCGCCATCTTCGAGTTCACGTACAGCTCGTACGGGTGCCAGTCGCCCCACTGGTGCGCGGGGCCGAAGGTCTCGAGGGTGTTGAAGCCCGCGAGGCGGCACTGGCTGCCGCGGTACTCGCCGCCGTTGACCCGGAAGCTGTCCCCGTCGTTGAAGAAGACGGGCGTCGGCACGCCGTTGATGAACACGCGCGTGTAGGCGACGCCCTCCGCTTCCACGGGGACGAGGGCGAGGGCCGTCACGCTCGCGATCGCACCTATCACGAGGCCGGTGAGGCGATGCTTCGACACGGGCCCGGCCATCGAACGCCATGCACGCCGGGGTGTCAATGGGCTCGGGCGCTACGGCGCCTCGCGGCAGCCCTCGAGGGCGCGCGCGCCGCCCTCGGGCGCGGGATCGAGGATGTGGAACTCCACGCGGCGGTTGTTGCGGCGGCCCTCGGGGGTGCCGTTGGTCTCGATCGGGTGCAGCTCGCCGCAGCCCACCCCGGTGAGGCGCTCGCGCGGGACGCCGTGCTCCACGAGCCACGCGATCACGCTCGCGGTGCGGCGCGTGCTGAGGTCGAGGTTGGCGGCGTCGAGCCCGCGGTCGTCGGTGTGGCCCTCGACGCGGATCGTGCGGAGCTGCGGGTTGGCCGCGAGCACCGCGCGCACCTCCTCGAGGACCTCGACGCTCTCGGGCAGGATCTCCGCGCGGTTGGTCTCGAACTCGACGCGGCGCAGGATGAAGATCCGGCCGGAGTCGGTGTCGACGCGCACCGCGCGCGGGCAGCCGTGCTCCTCCGGCGCGCCGGGCGCGCGCGGGCAGCCGTCGTCGAGGTCGAGCACGCCGTCGGCGTCGTCGTCGGGGTCCGGCACTCCGTCCTCGTCCTGCCAGCCGTCGCGATCCTCGGGCTCGTCGGGGGCTCCGTCGCGCGCGTCGGGGACGAGGTCGCGGTCGCGATCGGCCCCGGCCGCGGCCCCTGCGCTGCCGGTCTGCTCGGCTCCGCCCGCACCGCCGGAGCCTCCGCCGGCGCCGTCCGCGCCCGCTCCTCGGTCCCCGCCGCCGTCCGCGCCCGCGCCCGCCTCGACCGCGCCGCCGGTGCTCGCGTCCTCGGGCAACGCGGCCCGCATCCCGATCGTGGTCGCGTCGACCCAGCCCACCCCGACCACGACCCGCACGTCCGGCGCGCCGTAGCCGCGCGCGAGGCCGAGCCCCGCGGCGAGCCCGACGCTGAGGCCCTCGACCGGGAGCAGGCGCGCGCCGAGCAGCGCCTCGACGGGCG
>JAYRVK010001298.1:0-4149 GCA_041918555.1 Sandaracinaceae bacterium | reverse complement strand
GCCCTCGCCGCAGCGCTCTCCGTCGGCGCAGTCCGTGTCGCCCGCGCAGCTCGCGCCGGGCGCGGGCGTCGCGCAGGTGCCCATCGAGCTGCAGCGCGCGCCCTCGGCGCAGAGGCCCTCGACGCACGCCGCGCCCGCGCCCGGTAGCGTGCGCGAGAGATCGCGCGGCCACACGAGCGGGCAGCGCACCGCGAAGAGATCGGGCTCCGGGATCGCGCAGCGCGCGAGCGCCTCGTCGAGCGCGGCGCCACATCCGGCGGGGACCTCGGCCGCGAGCTCGATGCGGGGATCGCCGTCGAAGCGCGCGAGCCCCGCGCGGCAGCCGCGCTCGACGCGCGCGAGGCACGCCGCGGCGTCGCCATAGCCCGGGATCGGATCGCAGCCGCAGCCCGTGCCCGCGGTGCAGAAGCGCGCGGCGAAGTCCGGACACCACACGTCGGCCAGGGTGCCCGCGCCGCCGTCGACCGCGCCGCCGTCGGCCGCGCCCGCGTCGGAGGCCGCCGCGTCCGCGCCGCCGTCGAGCCCGCCATCCACGCCTGCCTCGCCGTCGCAGCCCGCCGCGAGGATCAGGAACGCCACGCACCACCGGGCTCGCTTCGTCATGGCGGCTCTATGACCGACGAAGGCCCCCTCCGCTATCGCGCCGCGCCCGCCCGGGGGGGGACGCCCCGCAGCCGGCGCGGGCGGGGCACGCTCGCCGAGCGCGGCGAGCGGCTCTCGCCTGGGGTGCAGATCCCAGTCCGCGCCTCGACTACCCTGGGCTCGTGACGCGAGCCTTCTTCCTCACGAGCGCGCTCCTCCTCGCCGGCTGCGACGCCGGCCCCACGTTCCCGCCGGGCACCGAGGGGAGCCCGTGCGACTCGGACTCCGACTGCCTCGCCGGGCTCGGCTGCCGCGACGGCGTCTGCCGCGCCAGGGCCGACGCCGGCCCGCGGGACGCGGGCGAGCCGCCCGGCGAGGACGCGGGGATCGAGTGCCCCGTGAGCCGCGTGTGCGGCGGCGCGTGCTGCGCGGAGACCGAGACGTGCGGCGGCGGGCGCTGCTGCGCGATCGCGGACCTCTGCGGCGGCGTGTGCTGCGGCGACGGAGAAGCGTGCGAGGCGGATCGGTGCGTGCTCCGGTGCGAGGCGCCCGAGACGCCGTGCGGATCGGGCGACGCCGCGGTCTGCTGCGCCGGCGGCGACGTCTGCTACCTCGGCGCGTGCCGCACGCCCGGCGACGCGTGCGCGCGCACGAGCGACTGCCCCGACGGAGAGTACTGCGAGTCCACCGTGCTGCGCTGCCTGCCGCGCGCCACGGGCGAGGCGTGCGAGTACCGCCCCCCCGTCGGCGCGCTCGAGCTCGTCGAGCAGTGGCACTGGCAGCGCGACGACGCGGTGATGCCGGATCACACGCAGGTGATGATGGCGCCGATGGTCGCGAACCTGACCGACGACGACGGCGACGGCGACATCGACGTGGACGACATCCCGGACGTCGTGTTCCACACCTTCACCGGCAGCGACTACTGGGGCGACGGCATCCTCCGCGCGGTCTCGGGCGACGACGGCTCGCGCGTGTGGCCGACCGCGGATCCCGGCTATCGCACCACGCCCGGAGGCGAGGTCGCGATCGCGGACGTGGATCCCGCGTCGCCCGGCCCCGAGATCATGGCGTGCTCCGCGAGCACGCGGCCGGGCACCCCGGGCCACCTGATGATCATCGCCGCGAACGGTGCGCTCCTGCGCCGCTTCGACACTGCGCCGGACAACGTACCTTGCGGGTTCGACGCGCCGATGGTCGGGGACATGAACGGCGATGGCACGCCGGAGATCGTGGTCCGCTTCGTCATCGCGCACGCCGACGGGACGGTGGTGCGCCGCATCCGGGATCTCGGCGGCGCGAGCTGGCCGTACATCGCGCTCGCGGACGTCGACGGTGACCTGGACCTCGACGTCGTGGGCTCCGACGCGGCCTACGACTACGACGGCACGGCGATCTGGGACCGCACCGCGGCCACGCCCGATCCGCTGCCGGGGAGCGGCTGGCTCGCCATCGCCGACCTCGACCTGAACGGCACGCCCGAGATCGTGATCGTCGGCGGCGGGCACTTCATCCGCGCCGTAGACGGCGCGACGGGCGCCGACGTGTGGGGCCCGATCGACATCAACCCGCCCGAGATCGCGGCGACGGTCGCGGCCGACGGGAACCCGAACGGCGGCGGCCCTCCGACCATCGCGAACTTCGACACGGACCCCAACCCCGAGATCGCGTTCGCGGGCGGCTTCGCGTACGTGATCTTCGGTCACGACGGGAGCCGGCAGTGGTACTACGTGACGCAGGATCGCTCGTCGCGCTCGACCGGCTCGAGCATCTTCGACTTCGAGGGCGACGGCGTCGCGGAGGTCCTCTACAACGACGAGCTCCGCTTCCGCGTGTTCCGCGGCCCCGACGGCAGCGTGCTGCACGACGAGTGCAACACGAGCGGCACGCTCCGCGAGTTCCCGATCGTCGTCGACGTGGACAACGACGACCAGGCCGAGATCGTCGTGATGGAGAACGACTACGCGACGAGCCTCACGTGCCCCGGCGAGCCGAACGGCCACGGCATCCACGTGCTCCAGCACCCGCGCGGCCAGTGGGTGCGCACGCGGCGCATCTTCAACCAGCACACCTACCACGTGACCAACATCGAGGAGGACGGCACGGTGCCGCTGCGCGAGCGGCCGAACTGGCGCGAGCCGCGGCTCAACAACTTCCGCCAGAACGTGCAGCCCGACGGCCTCTTCGACGCGCCCGACGCGGCGCTCGCGGATCTCTTCGCGCTCACGAGCCGCTGCCCGACCGAGATCGGGCTCTCGGTGCGCGTGGTGAACCGCGGCGCCGCGGGGATGCCCGCGGGGATCCCGGTGACGTTCTACCGCGACGACGCGGGGACGCGGACGCGCCTCGGCCGCGCGTACACGACGCGCGCGCTCCTGCCCGGCGAGAGCGAGGTCGTGGTCCTGGACACGCCCTTCGCGATCCCCGCAGGGATGGAGGGCGCGGTCTTCCGGTTCGTCGCGGTCGTCAACGACCCTTCCGATGTCCCGGTCGCGACGTTCAACCAGTGCCGGACGGACAACGACGCCACGGAGCTGCTCGAGGCGAGCTGCCCGGTCATCGAGTAGGGACGCGGGTCAGGGGCCGGCGTCGGCCTCGGCGAGCGGCTCACAGGCGCAGCACTCGCGCCCGCACATGCAGGCGGTGCACTCGCTGGGGCGGTTCTCGCACGCAGCGCACACGGCGGCGGCGACGACCAGCGCGAACGCGCAGAGGATGGATCGCATGGATCGGAAGGTGCGCGTTGACGGTCCTCCAGCTCAAGGACCCCGGTGTGACCGCGCGCGCCACCCATGTGGCCCGGCGCGCCACACCCGAGCACGCCGCTTCACGCCGGGCGCCGTGGGCCCGGAATCGCGGGGCCAGGGCGGCGCTGGCACGGCTCGTGTAACTGCGTCGGGCATGTCCACGCTCCAGCTCGCCCGTGCCGCCTCCGAGTCCGCCGCCCAGCGCCGCGCCCACCTCAGCGCCCGCGCGCTCCTCGCCGGCCTGATGCGCGCGAGCGCATGCCTCGCCCGCGGGGCGTTCCGCCTGCGCGCGCGGCTCGATCCGCGCGGCGGCGCCTTCGACCACGCCCTCGCGTGAGCCGCCCAAGGCGCGCGCGGAGCCGCCGGTCGCAGGGCCGTGCTGCGCGCCCTCGCCCTCGCGCTCGCGCTGCTCGGCGCGGCCCCCGCCCACGCGCAGCTCGCGCGCTGCGCGGAGGTCCCGTCCCCCCTCGGGCGGACCGCAGAATGGCAAGACGTGTTGCGGATCGTGGCGCCGGATCGCAGCGCCGCCTCGCACACCACGATGGGGATGCCGTCCCACTGGGCGCTCGAGGTCGAGAACCTCACGGACGCGTGGCTCCGCGTCGAGCTCGTGCGGATCGATTGGGTCGGCGCGGACCGCCGGGTCGCGCTGCGGCGCGCGCGCCTCGGCTTCGCCGGCGCGGGCGGCCGGCGGCACGAGGGCGCGGCGATCACGCTGCCCCCGCGCTTCCGCGGTCGCGTGGACCTCTCGGGCCGCGTCGACGGCGTCCGCTACCACGCGCTCCAATGGCACGAGGCCGCGCTCCGCGTGCGAGGCGTC
>JAYRVK010001297.1:0-7399 GCA_041918555.1 Sandaracinaceae bacterium | reverse complement strand
TCGCGCGCGCCCGCGAGCTCTGCGATCGCGCGCTCGACCTCCTCGCGGACGGCGCCGACGCGCGAGGGATCGCGCTCTATTTTCGGGGGCTCGCGAGCGAGGGCGACGGGCTCGACGATCTGCGCGCCGCGATCGTGGCGCTCGAGCCCCACCCCGACCGGTCCCTCGGCGCACGGGCGCGGCTCGCGCTCGCGCGGGAGCTGGCCGACGGCGAGCCCACCGCGGCCCGTGCTCTGTACGCCGACGCGGCGGCGCGGTTCGCGGAGCTCGATCTCGCGGTCGAGCACGCGCAGGCGCGGCTCGGCCTCGGCCGCCTCGAGCTCGGCGCCGGCGCGCAGGCGCGCGCGACGAGCGAGGCGCGCGCGGCGCTCGCGCGGCTCGAGGGGGTGCTCTCGCTCGAGGCGCGCCGGCAGGAGGTGCTCGCGCTCGAGCTCCTCGGGGACGCCGCCGAGCACCCGCCCGAGAAGATCGCGCTGCTCGAGGAGGCGCTCGGACGTGCGGAGCGGCTCGAGCTCGGGAGGCGCCGCGTGCTCGCGCAGAAGCTCGACGGCCTGCGCGCGCACCGCGGACCCTTCCGGTAGTAGTACGCTCGCGGGATGCTCCGCGTCGTCCTCGCGATCGGCTTCGTCGTCCTCGCGCCCGCGCTCGCGCGCGCGGACGTGGTCCAGCCCATCGCGTGTCCGCCCGGGCTCGACGTGCGCGGTCACCACGAGCGCGACTGCTGGCCGCGCGCGTGCGCCTCGGACGCGCAGTGCGGCGCGGGCGCGGAGTGTCGGCAGGTCGCGCGGTGCATCCAGACGCGCGGCATCCACGAAGGCGACACGCCCGCGCCGACGCCGCGCGACTTCGACGTCGGTCCGTGCGGCGGGGGCGGGGCCTGTCCGAGTGAGGCGTCGTGCCGGCGCTTCTCCCGCTGCGAGCCGACGGACTCGACGCCGTCGTTCGTGGACGGCCGGTGGACCTCGCAGCCCTACGCTCGACCCACCCCGCCGCCAGCCGGGGGATGCGCCGCGGCGGGCCGCGCGCCGGCGAGCGCCGCCGGGCTCATGCTGTGGGCGCTGCTGCTTCGGTGCGCCCGCGCAGGCCGTAGATCACCGCGCCGCACATCGTGAACGTCGAGATCGTCACGATCAGCAGCCCGACGCCTACCACCCCCTGCGCCCACGCCGGCGGCGGCGGCAGCGTCGGCGACGTGATCGGGGAGCCGAAGGCGGCCGCGGGCGCGAACACGCCGAGCACCGCGAGGCCGAGCCAGTTGCCGCCGACCGCCGACAGGTAGGCGACGCGCCGGCCGAGCCGCTCGAGCCGCAGCTCGGGCCACATCGCGCCGACGGCGATGACGAGGAGGCCGACCATGATCCCGGTGGTGTGAGCGCCCAGCCAGAGCCGAGCGCGCGGATCGTCGCCCATTCCGCCCGCCACGACCCCGAGCGCGAACGCGATCGTCATGAGGATCGCGCCGTGACGATAGAGCGATCGGCGGGTCTCCGTGATGTCCATGAATCCTCCCATTGGGAGTATGGTATGCTCCCGTCGGGAGTATGTCCAGGCGAACCACCACACCTCCGATCGGGACCACGTCCGCCGCGATCCTCGGGCTCGTCGCCGTGCGAGCCGGAACCGCGTACGAGCTCGCGCGCCGCATGGAGCGCAACCATCGCTTCATCTGGCCGCGGGCCGAGAGCAAGCTCTACGAGGAGGTGAAGCGCCTCCACGCGCTCGGGCTCCTCGAGGCCGAGGCGGGCTCGACGGGGCGCCGTCCGCGGGTGGTCTACTCGATCACGCGGCGCGGCGAGGCGGCGCTCCGCGCGTGGGCCAAGACGGAGAGCGCGCGCCCGCTCCTCGAATTCGAGGCGCTCGTGAAGCTGACCTACGCGGACTTCGGCACCGTGGAGGACGCCCGCGCACAGGTCGCGGCGATCCTCGCGCACGCGACCGAGATGGAGGCGCTCGGGCTCGAGCTCGGTCGGACGTACCTCGACGAAGCGGTGGAGCTGCCCGAGCGCGCGCACACGAACGTGCTCGTGTGGGGGTTCCTGGCGCGGCACTTCCGCGCGATGCGCGAGTGGGCGGAGTGGGCGGACGGGGTCCTCGCGTCGTGGGACGGAACGAAGCCGTCGCGGAAGAACACCGAGGTCACGCGCCGCGCGTTCCAGGACGGGATGGCGCACCTGACACGGCGCGCGCGGCGCCGCTGAGCCTCAGCGCTTCCGCCGCGCGTCGAAGACCGCGCCGTCGGGGGTGCGCTTGACCGTCGTTCGTATTGATGATATTCGCATATTGTCAATATGGACGAGCATCGTGAAAGTTCGGCCAAGCGCGCCTACTCGAGCCCGCTCCGCGACTCGCAGCGCGAGGCGACGCGCCGGGCGATCCTCGAGGCGGCGTGCGCGCTCCTGCAGGGCGACGGAGAGCTCACCATCGCGGCGATCGCCGCACGCGCGGGCGTGTCCGTCCCGACGGTGAACCGGCACTTCCCGACGCGGCAGGCGTTGCTCGAGGGGGTCGCCGGCTTCCTCGACGCGCGGTCGTTGGGGGCGGCACCGAAGGACCTCGACCCCGCCCGCGTCCTCACGACGGACCTGCGGCCGATGCTCCAGGCGCTCTTCCGAGGGTTCGCCCACCTGGCGGGGACCCCGATGGCGACCGCGGCCGTCCTGGAGCTCCGCGGCAAGGTCACGATCCCCCGCCGGCGCAAGCTCGCCGAGGACGCGATCGAGGCGAGCCTGCCCGGGTTGCGCGAGCCCCACCGCACGTGGCTCGCGGACCTGCTCGTGGTGCTGGTGTCCTCGAGCATGGTGCAGACGATGCAGAGCTACCTCGGGCTGCCGCCCGAGGAGAGCGCGAAGCGCCTCGAGTGGTTGATCGAGGCGCTCGTCGCGGACGCGCGCGCTCGGACCGAGCGCGCGGCGAAGACGCGCTCGACGCCGCGGTCCGCGAAGAAGAAGACGACGAAGAAGACCACGAAGAGAGGGAGGGGCCGATGAGCCTGATCGTTGGGTTGGACGAGCCCGACGCCGCGGACGCGGCGCGGACGGGGGGCAAGGCGTCGCGCCTCGCGGCGCTGGCCCAGGCGGCGGGCGACGCCTACGAGGTGCCCGGCGGCTTCGTGGTGACGACGGCGGCCTTCGATCGCTTCGTCGCGGCGGTGCCGGAGGGCGAGCGCACCGCCGAGCGCGTCGGCGCGGAGCCGTTGCCCGAGGAGCTCGCGTCGGCCCTCGAGCAGGCCATGACCGCCCACGCGGAGGCGCCGCTCGCGGTGCGCTCGTCGTGTACGGCCGAGGACCTCGGCTCCGCGTCGTTCGCCGGGCTGTACGAGACCTTCCTCGACGTGCGCGGGGTCGCGGCGGTGAAGGACGCGGTCCGGCGCTGTTTCGCCAGCGCCTTCGCCGAGCGCGTACGGGCGTACCGCGGCACGAGCGAGCCGCCGCACATGGCGGTGCTCGTCCAGCGCCTCGTGCGACCCGAGGCCGCGGGCGTCGCCTTCTCCGCCGATCCGGTGCAGGGCCGGCGCGACCTCGCGCTCGTCAGCGCCGTCGAGGGCCTCGGCGAGGCGCTCGTCTCGGGCGCCGCGAGCGGCGAGGAGTGGGAGGTGCCCGAGGGCGACGCGGCGCCGGTGCGGCGGCGCTCGCGCGGGCTCCTCGACGCCGCTCAGGCGCGGAGGATCGCGGCCCTCGCCCGGCGGATCGCGGATCGCGAGGGGACGCCGCAGGACATCGAGTGGGCGCTCGGCGAGGACAACTTACTTTACTTGCTCCAGGCGCGCCCGATCACGAGCCTCTCCGAGGAGGTGCGCTGGGCGGCGCCGCCCGGGGCGTGGATCCGGAACTTCCGGCTCGGCGAGTGGATCGGCGATCCCGTGACCCCGCTGTTCGCGACGTGGCTCCTCCCGCGGATCGAGGACCGGCTCAACGCGAACCTCGGCGCGCTGTTCGGGATGACCGACCTCGGCCGCCCATCGCACGTGATCGTCAACGGCTGGTACTTCTACGGCCTCGACTTCCTCCCGAAGGGGCTCGGGCCGATCGTCCGCATGCTCGCGGTGAGCCTGTGGTCTCTCTTGACGAAGTTCCACCAGGTCGCCTCGCTGATCCCGCCGATCGCGCGGCTCGGGTTCACCCGCGAGCACGCGCGGTGGCGCGACGAGCTCCTGCCCCCGTACCGCCGCGCCGTGGAGCGCGCGCGCGAGCGCGTGGAGGAGGCGGACCCCGCGGAGCTCGCGCGCATCGCCGACGAGCTTGGCGATCACGCGGGCGATCAGCTCACCTCGATCCTCGGGGTCGCCGGCTACGCATGCAAGGCGGAGATGCCGGTGGCGCAGCTCTGGAATGGCGAGCTCCGGGCGGTCGACGGGACGTTCATGGACGTGCTCGCCTCCGAGCGCGTGCACGCGCCGGCCGCGCACCACGTGACCGGGCTCGACTGGGCGTTCCCGACGCTCGGCGAGCTCGGCGCGCTCGAGGACTGCGCGCCCGATCCCGAGGTGCTCGCGCGGTCGCGTGCACGCGCGGCCGAGGTCCTCGCGAGGGCGCGCGAGGCGCTCGCGTCCCGCCCCAAGGTCCTCGCGCGCTTCGAGAAGGCGCTCGCCGAGGCGCGGCGCGCGCACGACGCGCGGGTCGAACAGACCGACGCCTTCACGCTCGGCTGGCCGGTCCTGCGCCGCGCCGCGCTGCGGCTCGGGGAGGCGGCCGCCGTCCGCGGCGCGATCCCGCGCCGCGAAGACGTCTTCTTCCTCGAGCGCTCCGAGCTCGACCGGGTGATCGCCGAGGACGTGGCCCCGAGCCTGCACGCCACGGTCGAGGAGCGCCGCAGCCTCTGGGAGCGCCGCCGCCGGCTCGCGCCGCCGCTGCTGCTCGGCGAGCTCTCCGGGCCGATGAAGGACGCGTTCGCCCAGATCGACGCGCTCCTCGCGCACCCCGAGAGCGACGGCGCGGCGCTGCGCGGCATGCCGGGGAGCCCCGGCCGGATCACCGCGCGCGTGCGCATCCTGCGCTCGATGGACGAGCTCGGTCGCCTCGAGAAGGGCGAGATCCTCGTGTCGCCCGTGACGACGCCCGGGTGGACGCCCGCGTTCGCGCGCGCCGCCGCGGTGGTCACCGACACCGGCAGCATCGCGTCGCACGCGTCGATCGTCGCGCGCGAGTACGGGATCCCGGCGGTGGTCGCGACGGGGTGCGGGACGAGCACGCTCCACGACGGGCAGCTCGTCACCGTCGACGGGAGCCGCGGGCTCGTCCTCCACGCGGCGTGAGCCGCCCGCTCAGGGGTGGAACCAGAACACCGCGGCGAAGAACACGTAGACCGCGAGGAACATCGCGCCCTCGAGCCAGTTCGACTCCCCGTCGATCAGCGCGAAGCCGGCGATGAGCACGCCCGACGCGAGGGCGGCGAGCTCGAACACGTTGAACGCGAGCGACATCGGCTGGCCGAAGGCGAGCGACGCGAGGACCAGCACCGGCGCGACCAGCAAGGCGACTTGCAGGCACGAGCCCATCGCGATCTGGAACGAGAGCTCCATCTTGTCGTCCTTGGCGACGAAGATCGCGACCATGCCCTCGGCGGCGTTGCCGACCACCGCGACGACGATCACGCCCATGAACATCTCGCTCACGCCGAACTGCTCGACCACCGTGTCGAGCGACTCGACGAACAGATCGCTCAGGAAGGCGACGGCGAGGGTCGCGACGAGGAGCGAGACGATCGCCGTTCGCTTCGACCACTCCGGCGTCTCGTGGTCGTGCTCCGCCGGCATGAGGAGGAAGCGGTGCGTCCGCAACGAGAACACGAGGCTCAGCACGTAGATCACGAGGAGGATCACCGCGGCCGCGATCGAGGTCTGCTCGGTGAGGGCCTCGGCGCGGCTCGCGTCGAGGCTCGGATCGGTCCGCCAGCCGACGTGGACGAAGCTCGGGATCATGAGCGTCACGAGGGCCAGGACGAGCATGCCCACGTTCGCGCTCGCGCCCGCGCGCGAGAATTTCTGGGTCTTGTGGAAGATCCCGCCGTAGGCCATCGCGCCGCCGAGGACGAGCAGGAGGTTCCCGAGGATCGAGCCCACGATCGAGGCGCGCACGAGCTCGTGGAGCCCCGCGCGCAGCGCGAAGAGCGCGATGATCAGCTCGGTGACGTTGCCGAACGTCGCGTTGAGGAGGCCGCCCCACACCGGGCCCGCGTAGAGGGCGTACTCCTCGGTCGCCTTCCCGATGAGGGTCACCGCGCCGAGGATCGCGCCGGCGCAGACCGCGAAGACGACCACGTCGCCCACGCCGAGCGCGTGCAGCACGAAGGCGACGGGCGCGAGGACGAAGAGGTACGTGAGGCGCGGGAGGGATCGGGCAAAGGCCTGCATGGATCGCCGGTATCCCGCTGGTCGGGCTCGGGGCGCAAGTGCCTCGTGCGCACTACCGGCCGATGATCACCTCGATCGCGCGGCCGCGCGCCGCCACACGGTACGGCGGCGTGCGCCCCGCGACGAAGCGCACTGTCAAGACGGCGTGATCACCACGGTTGAGGATCATCGCGCGCTCGACCGAGGGGTTCGCCGCGGCGATCGGGCCCGCGCGGTCGAGGGCGAGCGCCCCGGGGACCGTCACGGTGAAGCCCGAGTCCGTCGGCTGGCCGCGGAGCGTGGCGACCGACTGGCTCATCCGGATGGTCGTCGAGCGGCCGTCGGCCACGGAGCTCGCGCCGAAGGAGGGCCCCTCCACCACGGGGGCGGACGACGGATCTGCGTCGGCGAGCGACGGGAAGCTGGGCGCCCCGAGCTGCCCGCCTTCGGGCTCGGGGACCGCCACGGCCTCGGCCGCCTCGGCCGTCTCGGGGCCGGCCGCGGCGACCTCGGGGACCGGCGCGGGCGCGGGCAGCGGCGCGGGCGCCGCGACCGGGGCGGGGAGCGGCGCGGGGGGCGCGCTCGCGGCCGGGAGCTGCGCCGTCGGCGTGGGCTCGTCGCCGCCCGCGAGCGCGTAGACCGCGGCGCCGACCGCCGCGAAGGCGAGGACCGAGAGCGCGACGATCCGGCGGCCGTTCTTGCGCGGCGGGGCGACCTCCTCCTCCGCGGCGACCTGGCGGCGGCGCGGCGCACCCGCCACGCGCTTGGGGGGCGCGGCCGTCGTGCGGCGCTTGCCCTTGCGCAGGGCGACCTTCGCGAGCGCGCCCCTGGTCCACGCGAGCGCCGCGGCGACCCGGGGCCCCGCCTTCTGGCCGAGCGCGACGGACAGCGCGACCACCTTGGCGAAGAACGCCCGCAGGCCCGGCCCCGCCTTGGCCAGCGCCGCCGCGAGCACGGCGGCGAGCTTCGCCATCCACGGGCGGACCCGCTCGCGCAGCATCGCGAGCCGGCTCGGCGCCACCTCCCACACCGCGTCGTCCGCGGGCTCCTCGCTCAGCCGCACCCACTCCC
>JAYRVK010001296.1:0-10004 GCA_041918555.1 Sandaracinaceae bacterium | reverse complement strand
CGCCCTCGAGCGCCGCGACGCGCGCGCGCCAGACGCGCAGCAAGCCCCCGAGGTGCGCGTCGTCGAGGTCCGCGAGGTCGGCGTCGTGGACCGGCGACTCGATCACGACCTCGTGCCGCCCCGGCGCGTGCGGCCAACCCGCCGCGACGACGGGGAACTTGTTGAGCACCACGCGCACGCGCCACGGGCCCCCGTCGGGCCAGCGGCTCACCGTCGCCTCGGTGTCGGCCTCGTGGCCCGGGCAGAACGGGCAGCGCCGTTCGTCGGGCGCGGGGAGCCCGCCGGGCTTGATCCCGCCGATGCCGAACCGGCCGGGCGCCACGATCGCATGGCGCCCGGTGAACGGATCGAGGCGGCGCTCGGTGGCGCTCATGGCGCGAGCAGCCGGCGCTTCTGGACCTTGCCCATCGCGTTGCGCGGGAGCGCGTCGACGAAGCGCACCTCGCGCGGCCGCTTGTGCGGCGAGAGCGCGGACGCGACGCGGTCGATCAGCGCCTCCGCGGCGACCGGCGCGCGCGCGACCACGAACGCCACGATCCGCTCGCCGAGGTCGTCGTCGGGCGCGCCGACCACCGCGACCTCGAGGACCGACGGATCCTCGAGGAGCGCGGCCTCGACCTCGCCGGCGCCGACCTTGAAGCCGCCGCACTTGATGAGATCCGTGGCGCGCCGGCCGACGATGCGGATCGCGCCGTCGGCCGCGCGCGTCGCGAGATCCCCGGTGTAGAACCAGCCGTCCGTGTCCAGCACGCTCGCGGTCGCGTCCGGCCGGTTGAGATAACCGCAAAATACGTTGTCACCACGCACCGCGACCTCGCCGATCGTCGCGTCGTCCCACGCCTCGAGCGGCGCGCGCACGTCGTCGACGATCCGGAGCTCGATCCCGCGGAGCGCCGGCCCGGCGGAGCCGGGGCGCGGGCCGCTCGCCGCGCGCACGGCGCAGTCGATGAGGGTCTCGGTCAGCCCGTAGCGCTCGAGCACGCCGTGGCCGCACGCGGCCTCGATCCGGCGGTGCTCGCGCACGGGCAGCCCCGCCGAGCCGCTGATGCGCAGGCGCGCCGCGCCGAGCGCGCGCGCGACGGCGGGGTCCTCCTCCGCGGCGTCGGCGAGCCGGTGGTACATCGTCGGGACGCCGAAGAGGACCGCGCGCGGCGTCTGCGCGAGCGCCCGCGTCAGCGCCGCGGGCTCGAAGCGGCCGAGCCAGTGGAGCGCGCCGCCTGCGCGGAGCGCGCCGAAGAGGCCGAGCACGAGGCCGTGCACGTGGAAGAGCGGCAGCGCGTGGACGACCGTGTCGTCGGGCGTCCAGCCCCACGCGTCGGCGAGCGCGTCGAGATCGAAGGCCACGTTCCGGCGCGTGATCACCGCGCCCTTGGGCGGCCCGGTCGTGCCCGAGGTGTAGAGCACGAGCATCGGCGCGTCGTCGGCGGGGAGCTCGGGGAGCGCGCCGTCGCCGTCGAGCTCGATCGGGACCGCGCGCGGATCGACCACGTGCACGGGCGCCGCGTCCGCGAGGATGTGCTCGCGCTCGGTCGGGCCGAGCTTCGGGTCGAGCGGGACGCTCACGATCCCGCCGGCCGCGTGGGCGGCGAGGACGACGGGCGTCGCCGGGGTCGCGTGCGTCCACACGCCCACGCGCTCGCCCGGCGAGGCCCCGAGCCGATCGAGGTGCGCCCGGCAGGCGCGCGCGAGCTGCCGGTGGGTCAGCGCGTCGTGGTCGTCGACCCGCAGCGCCGGCCGATCGTCGGGATCGAGGAGCGTCGGCAGGAGCATCGACGCCTCACGCGTGGGTCGGCGGCCGCCGATCGAACCACGGCTGCGCCTCCTCGAGCTGCCTGGCGAGGCGCAAGACGGTCTTCTCGTCTCCAGGCCGGCCGGTGATCATCGAGCCGAGCGGCAGCCCGTCTTCGGTCCAGTGGAGCGGCACGCTCGCCGAGGGCTGCCCCGTCACGTTGAAGGGCGGGGTGTAGGGCGCGAAGTCGTACGCGCGCGCGATCGCGCGATCGAGGAGGCCCGGGATCTTGAGGATCGCCGGCACGTCCGCGAGCGTCAGGACGTCTTGCAGCTTCGCCTCGAGGCCCTGCGGGAGGAGCGCGCCGTGCTCGATCGGCGGCGTGCCGAGCGTCGGCGTCAGGAGCACGTCGTAATCGCCGAAGAACCGCACGATCTTCGCGGCCTCGAGGTGCAGTACGCGGCGCTCGACGACGAGGTCGCCCCCGTCGATCGAGCGGCCCGCCATCCCGAGGACCCACGTGAGCTGCTCGACGTCGGTGGCGCGAGCGGGGCGGTGGAGGTGCCGCTCGGCCCACTTGAGCTCGCCCGCGACGGCGACCGCGAAGTGATAGAAGAACGCCTTCGCGAAGGCCGGCGCGTCGAAGCGCGGGTGCGCGCGCTCGACGTGGTGGCCGAGCGCCTCGGAGAGCTCCGCCGCGCGCTCGACCGCGCGCGTCGCCTCGACGTTCTTGGGCGCGGGCAACAGCGGCTCGTCGGTGAACGCGATCCGCAGCGGCCGCTCGAGCGGCGCGTCGAGCGCGGCGAGGAAGCCGTCGGCGGGGCGCGGGAAGTAGATCGACGTCGGCTCGTCGCCCACGCTCGCGTCGAGCATCGCCGCGCTGTCGCGGACGCTGCGCGTGATCACGTGCTCGACGGAGAAGCCGAAGAAGCGCTCCGGCTCGTCGGGCCCCACGGGCAGCCGGTACTTGCTGGGCTTGAGGCCGAAGAGGCCGCAGCACGCGGCGGGGATCCGGATCGAGCCGCCGCCGTCGCCGCCGTGCGCCATCGGGACGATCCCCGCCGCGACGGCGGCCGCCGCGCCGCCGCTCGAGCCGCCGGGCGTGCGGCCGTGGCGCCACGGGTTGTGGGTCGGGCCGTAGAGCGCGGGCTCGGTCACCGGGACGATGCCGAGCTCGGGGGTGTTCGTCTTGCCGAACACCACGAGCCCCGCGCGCAGATAGCGCTCGACGAGCTCCGAGTGCTGCGCAGGGAAGTAGCCCCGGTACAGCTGGCTGCCGGACTGGAGCTTCACGCCCGCGTACGCGCTCGACAGATCCTTGAGCAGGAACGGCACCCCCGCGTACGGCCCCTCGAGGCGGTCCTTCGCGACGCGGCGCCGCGCCTCCTCGAACATCCGCACGACGATCGAGTGGACGCGCGCGTCGACGCGCTCCGCGCGTTCGATCGCCTCCTCGAGCAGCTCGGACGGGCTCACCTCGCCGCGCGCGACGAGCCGGGCCAGGCCCAGTCCGTCGTAGCGGTCGTACTCCGCGAATCCCATGCACAGGGGTTGTAGCGCAAACGCCGTCGCGCTTCCGCCGCTACTCCTTGGCCTTCTTCTCCTTCTTGGCCTTCTTCTCCTTCTTGGCCTTCTTCTCCTTCTTGGCCTTCTTCTCCTTCTTGGCCTTCTTCTCCTTCTTCTTCTCCTCGGCCGCGCCCTTCACGTACCGCGGCTCGTAGAGCTGCACGGTGATCCCGCCCGGCGCGGTGAAGTAGGTCACGAGCCCGTAGCCGTGATCCGCGACCTCCTGCGTGAACTCGACGCCGCGCGAGCGGAGGTCCGCCACGGTGGCCGCGATGTCGTCGCAGTAGAACGAGATGTCGTGGTGCCCGGCGGTGCCCCCGTGGTCGATCGGGTGCACGCCGAGGTCGCCCTCGGCGAAGTCGAAGATCCACCAGCCGTCGCCGATGTCGCTGCCGGGCAGCCTCACCTTTTCGCGGAAGAAGGCGCGCGTGGCCTCCGCGTCCGACGAGTAGAAGAGCCCATGAATCCCTCGGATCATCTCCGTCCCTCCCTTGTGGACCGACTCGCCTACCACGGCGCGCCGACGCGCGTCCATCGCCCCGCGATCCGCGCCGCCCGAACGTTGGGGTGGAAGGATCGGGCCCAGTAAGGGACGATGACGCGGACCCCGGACCCGCGATGGCCACCTCCGACGACTCGACCCTGGGCGGCGACACGCTCGAGGAGTCGCCGTCCTCGACGCCCGACTCGCTCACGCTGTCGCTCGACGAGGTCGCCCCGCGCTCGCACGACGAGCGCTACGAGCGCCTGCGCCCGCTCGGCGAGGGCGGGATGGGTGAGGTCCACCTCTCGCACGATCGACAGATCGGCCGCCAGGTCGCGATCAAGGCGCTCCGTGCCCGCCACGCGCAGCGCGAGCAGGCCCAGCAACGTTTCTTGCGCGAGGCGCGCGTGCAGGGGCAGCTCGAGCACCCCTCGGTCGTCCCCGTGTACGACCTCGGCGTCGACGGCGACGGCGAGCTCTTCTTCACCATGAAGCGCGTCCGCGGCGAGACGCTCGCGGACGTCGTCGCCGGGCTGCGCGACGGGCTCCCCGGCTTCGAGGAGCGCTACCCGCGCCACCGCCTGCTCGGCGCGTTCGCGAGCGTGTGCCTCGCCGTCGACTTCGCGCACCGGCGCGGCGTGCTCCACCGCGATCTGAAGCCCGCGAACGTGATGCTCGGCGACTACGGCGAGGTCTACGTGCTCGACTGGGGCCTCGCGCGGATCGCGGGCAGCGCCGAGATGGACGAGGACGTCACGGGCGAGCTCGTCGCCGAGCCGAGCGGGCAGACGCGCGCCGGCGCGCTGCTCGGGACGCCGGGCTACATGTCGCCGGAGCAGGCGCGCGGCAAGCACGACGAGCTGACGCCCGCGAGCGACGTGTACTCGCTCGGCTGCGTCCTCTACGAGATCCTCACGCACGAGCCGCTCGTCTCGGGCGCGAGCGCGATGGAGATCCTCGCGGCGACGATGAGCGGCGTCGACGCGCGCGCGTCGGCGCGCGCGCCGCAGGCGCTGGTGCCGCCCGAGCTCGAGCGCATCTGCGTGAAGGCCACCGCGACGCGGCAGAAGGACCGCTACGCGAGCGCGCGCGCGCTCCACGACGCCCTCGACGCCTTCCTCGCGGGCCAGCGCGACGCGACGCTGCGGCTCGAGATGGCGGACGCGCACGCCAAGCGCGCGGCGGGCGCGGTGGTCGGCCGCGACGGCCAGCCCGACACGATCGAGGTGCGCCGCTCCGCGATGAAGGACATCGGCCGCGCGCTCGCGCTCGACCCCGAGAACCGCCACGCGAAGGACGCGCTCGAGCGGCTGCTGCGCGAGCCGCCGTCCACGCTCCCGCCCGAGGTGCTCGTCGAGATGCGCCGCGCGCGCAACGATCGCCTGAGGTGGGCCTCGGGGGTCGGCGCGCTCGTGTACGCGAGCATGATCCTCTACCTCCCGCTCCTCCTCTGGGCCGGGGTCCCGGACGCCGCGCCGCTGGTCGTCTTCTACTCCCTGGCCGCCCTCTGCGCCGGGCTCAGCGCGTACGCGTGGCGGCACCGCGCGCCGCCCGACGGCCTCCTCGTCCTCGTGATGCTCCTGAGCAACGCGATGCTCGCGTCGATGTGGTCCTTCTTCGGCCCGCTGATCGTCGTCCCCACCGCGATGGTCGCGAACACCGTCGCGTACGCGGTCCAGCTCGAGGGTCGCCTGCGCCTCTACTCCGTCGTGGCCGGAGGGGTCTGTGTCTGTGCGCCGTTCGTGCTCGAGGCGCTCGGCGTGCTCGGCCCGAGCTTCCACTTCGAGGGCGAGCAGCTCGTGCTCGACGTGCCCGCGCTCCGCGGGCGTGGGCAGACGCTGCTCTTCGTCGGGGTGATCAGCGCCGCGGGCGTGCTCACCACGGCGCTCGCGCTCGCGCGGGTGCGCGACGCCCTCGCGGACGCGGAGCGCCGCATCTACGTGTACGCGTGGCACCTGCGCGAGGTCGTCCCCGAGACGGTGCGGCCCTCGACGGACCCGACGATCAAGAACGACCCCGAGCGCACCGGCAAGAGCGCGACCTCGCGGTGACGGATCACCCGCGTACGATCGTGAGCACCACGAACCCCGCGTAGAGCGCGAGCACCACGGCGCCCTCGGGGCGCGTGATCGTCCGCTCGCCACGGATGTAGAGCGCGCCGAGGAGCGTGAGCACGCCCAGCGCGACGAGGTCCACCGCGAGCGTCCCGAGCGGCGCGGCCACGCGGCCCGCGAGGCCCGCCGCGCCCAGGCACAGGAGCACGTTGAAGATGTTCGAGCCGATCACGTTCCCCACCGCGAGGTCCGAGTGCCCGCGGCGCGCCGCGATCACGCTGGTCACGAGCTCCGGCAGCGACGTGCCGACGGCGACGATCGTCAGGCCGACGAGGCGCTCGCTCATGCCGAGCGAGTGCGCGATGGCGACCGCGCCCTCGACGAAGAGGTGCCCGCCGACGAGGAGCACCGCGAGCCCGATCAGCGCGGTCGTCGCCGCGCGGCCCGTCCCCATCGCGCGCGGCGCGCCCGCCGCGTCGGCGACCTCCATCGCGGTCGAGGTGTCGAGCATCGCCCCCGCGAACGTCGCGGCTCGCCGCGCCGCGACGATCATCCACGCGGTGTACGCGAGCGCGAGCGCGACGAGGCCCGCGGCCTCGAGCGGGTCGAGCTCCCCGTCGAGCATCACGACCGGGACGAGCGCGGCGCTCGCCACGAGCACCGGCAGCTCGCGCCGCACGAGCGCGCCCGCCACCTTCGCGGGCCGGATGAGCACCGCGCAGCCGAGGATGAGCCCGACGTTCGCGACGTTCGAGCCGATCACGTTCCCGAGCGCGACCGCGCCGTGATCCGCCGCCGCCGCCTGCACGCCGACGATGATCTCGGGCGCCGAGGTCCCGTACGCGACCACCGTGAGGCCGACGAAGATCTGCGGCACGCGCAGCGACAGGGCCAGCGCGGAGGCGCCGCCCACGAACCACTCGGCGCCGAAGTAGAGGAGCAGCCCGCCCCCGAGCAGTGCGCCCCGTCGATCAGCTCGGCCTCAGCTGCCGGAGAGCGGCCTCGAGGACTCGCCGGTCGGCCTTGTCGCGATCGCGCGCGCCCTCCTTCGTGAGGAGGAGCCCCTCGAGCCCGAGCACGCGGATCCGCTGACCGTCCTCGAGCTCGATCTCCTCGACGTGCGGCGCGAGCTCCTCCCATCGGTGGCCGCACGCCGAGGGCAGCACGTCGACGGTGAACTCGTCGTTGATGCGCACGGCGTAGGGGCCCTCACGTACGAAGATGTCCTCCTCTCCCGCGAGCTCGGCGGCAGCGCCGTCGGGTAGCCTCGACAGCGCCGCGATCCAACGCCGCGCGTTGTCCGGCGATGGATCCACGAGGACATCGACGTCCTCCGAGAACCGCACGTAGCCGTGCGCCGCGATCGCGTAGCCGCCGATGAGCGCGTAGGCGGCGCCCGCCTCGTCGAGGTACCGGAGCACGGTCTTCACGTCCTCCCACGTCGCCGGGCGGGTGAACTCAGCCATCGGTCTTGCGGGCGACGATCGCGCTCACGAGCCACCGGTCTCGATCGGCGTTCGCCTCCTCGTGGCTCCGGTACACGAACACGCCCTTGGGCGCGCGCGTGAGGTAGCGCGCCATCTCGGCCAGCGCAGCGGTCGTCTCGGGCGGTGGTGGCCGCCCGATCGGCGCGCGGCGCCGCCGACCGATCACGCGCGCGAACATCTCTCCGGTGAGCTCGTCCCGCTCCACGCCGTCACGGTAGCGTCGTTCCCGGGGTGCGCGCCATCCGTGTACCCTGCCGCGATGAGGATCCGAGCCGCCGTCGCGCGCGCGCCGAACGCGCCGCTCACCATCGAAGAGGTCGACCTCGAGGGGCCGAAGGCCGGCGAAGTGCTCGTCGAGCTGAAGGCCACCGGCGTCTGCCACACCGACGCGTACACGCTGTCCGGGGCCGACCCCGAGGGGATCTTCCCGTCGATCCTCGGCCACGAGGGGGCGGGCGTGGTCGTCGACGTCGGCAAGGGCGTGACCTCGGTGAAGAAGGGCGATCACGTGATCCCGCTCTACACCGCGGAGTGCCGCCAGTGCCGCTTCTGCCTGAGCCAGAAGACGAACCTCTGTCAGGCGGTGCGCGCCACGCAGGGCAAGGGCCTCATGCCCGACGGAACGAGCCGCTTCTCGATCGGCGGGGAGCGCCTCTTCCACTTCATGGGCACCTCGACCTTCGCGACGCACACCGTGCTGCCCGAGATCTCGCTCGCGACGATCCGCAAGGACGCGCCGTTCGACACGGTGTGCCTGCTCGGCTGCGGCGTCACCACGGGCGTCGGCGCGGTGATCAAGACCGCGAAGGTCGAGGCGGGCGCGAACGTCGTGGTGTTCGGCCTCGGCGGCGTGGGCCTCAGCGTGATCCAGGCCGCGCGCATGGTCGGCGCGCGGATGATCGTCGGCGTCGACACCAACCCCGACAAGAAGGCTTGGGGGGAACGGTTCGGGATGACGCACTTCGTGAACCCGAAGACGATCGAGGGCGACCTCGTCGCGCACCTCGTCGCGCTGACCGACGGCGGCGCCGACTACTCGTTCGAGTGCGTCGGCAACGTCGAGCTGATGCGCCAGGCCCTCGAGTGCACGCACAAGGGCTGGGGCGAGTCGATCATCATCGGCGTCGCGGGGAGCGGGCAGGAGATCCGCACGCGCCCGTTCCAGCTCGTGACCGGGCGCGTGTGGCGCGGGAGCGCGTTCGGCGGCGTGCGCGGCCGCACCGAGCTGCCCTCGCTCGTCGACTGGTACATGGAGGGCAAGCTCGAGGTCGACTCGCTGGTCACGCACCGCATGAAGCTCGACGAGATCAACACGGCCTTCGACCTGATGCACCACGGCGAGTCGATCCGCGCCGTCGTGCTCTATGACTGAGCCGTGAGCGAGGAGCGCTCGGACGCGCTGCGCGGACCGGCGCGGGGCTCGGTGCTCGAGGTGTTCCTCGTGTTCCTGAAGCTCGGCCTCACCTCGTTCGGCGGACCGATCGCGCACCTCGGCTACTACCAGAAGGAGATCGTCGAGCGGCGCGGCTGGGTCGATCGCGAGACGTACGCGGATCTCGTCGCGCTGTGCAGCTTCTTGCCGGGGCCCTCGAGCAGCCAGGTCGGCATGTCGCTCGGGATCGAGCGCGCGGGCCTGCTCGGCGGGCTCGCCGCGTGGGTCGGCTTCACGACGCCCTCGGCGCTGGCGCTCGTGCTGTTCGCGATCTTCGTGGGTCGGCTCTCGGGCCCTGGGGCGGAGGCGTGGATCCACGGGCTCGAGATCGTCGCGGTGCCCGTCGTCGCGCTCGCGGTGTGGGACATGGCCAAGGCGCTGTGCCCCGACGCCAAGCGCGCGACCATCGCCGTCGCGGCCGCGATCGCAGCGCTCACGCTCGCGAGCGCGCTCGCCCAGGTCGCGATCATCGGCGCCGCCGCGCTCGTCGGCGCGTGGCTCTTCCGTGCCGAGCTGGGCGCTGCCACGGGCGGCCCCGAGACGCGCGCGCCGCTCGCGCCGTGGCACGGCGCCATCGCGGCGGTCGTGTTCTTCGCCCTCTTGTTCGGCGTCCCGCTCCTGCGCTCCTTCGTCGAGGTCCCCGGCCTCGACGTGTTCGAGCGCTTCTACCGCGTCGGCGCGCTCGTGTTCGGCGGTGGCCACGTGGTGCTGCCGCTGCTCGAGCACGAGGTCGTCGGCCCCGGCTGGACCACGAGCGAGCGCTTCCTCGCCGGCTACGGCGCGGCGCAAGCGGTGCCGGGCCCGCTGTTCTCGCTCTCCGCGTACCTCGGCTACGTGCTCGACACGACGCCGAGGGGGTGGGCGGGAGCGGCGCTCGCGCTCGTCGCGATCTTCCTCCCCTCGTATCTCCTGGTGGTCGGCGCGCTCCCGTTCTGGGCGCGCCTGCGCCGCTCGGCGATCTCACGCGCGGCGCTGCGCGGCACGAACGCCGCGGTCGTCGGGCTGTTGCTCGCGGCGTTCTACGATCCGGTGTGGAGGACGGCGATCGAGGGGCCGACGGACTTCGGGATCGCGCTCGCGGGGTTCCTGGCGCTCGCGATGTGGAAGGTCCCGCCGTGGCTCGTGGTGCTCGCGACGGCGGTGGTCGCGGCGGCGGTGGCGTGGGGAGGATGAGCGAGGGCGCGGGCGAGGGCGCGGGCGAGGGCGAGGTAGAGGGAGAGGGAGGGGACGAGGGAGTGGCCGGGTGAGTGGG
>JAYRVK010001295.1:0-4930 GCA_041918555.1 Sandaracinaceae bacterium | reverse complement strand
GGGGGGGGGGGGCGGGGGGGGGGGGGGGGGCGGGGCGTCTGGCGGGGGGCGGCTTGGGGGGTTGGGTGGGGGGCCGGCCGCCGCGGGTGCGGGGGGGGGGGGCCCGCGCCGCGCCGAGCGGGATGGAGTCCGCCTCGGTGCCGATGATGTTGCCCGTCATCTGGCTCGCGTTGGGCGTCAGCACCGTGAGGAGCCGCCGCGCGGTGCGCCGCGTGTTGAGCTCCTCGTGGAACTGGACGCGCGACGCGATCGGCTCGGCGGTCGGCGTGAGGCCGGTGCACAGGAAGCGCGCGCGCTCGAGCACGCCGGACCACGCGGTGTCCTCGTCGCCGATGCGGAAGCCCGCGTGGAACTCGTACTGGTTCGGCACGCCGCCCGAGGTGAACGTGCTGCCGCCCGAGACGAACGCGGGCCGGCTGCGGGTCGTGTTGCCGGGCGCCGCGCGATCGAGCACGTCGCTGATGCGGCGCATCAGCTCGGCGCGATCGCCCGCGCGCAGGGCCGAGCCGGTGCCGCCGAGCGCGGCGATGTTGTCGAGCTGCGCGAGGGACGCCGCGTCCGAGACGTCGAAGGCGACGACGAAGAGGCCGTCGATGTCTCCCGTGCAGTCGCCCGACGCCGAGGAGTACCGGCACAGGTCGCGCGAGTACTCGGAGGCGAGCGCGTACGGGCAGCGGCCGCCCGCGTCGCAGTTGAAGCGCGCGTCGCGGAAGTCCTCGTCGGGCTGGCCGTCGGTGAGGAGCAGCGCGTAGGTCGGCCGGCACGCCGCGAACGGATCGGCGGTGGTGACCGAGGGGTGGTTGCGGACGTAGTACTGGAAGTCGTGCAGGAGCGACGCGGTCGGCGTGCCGCCGAAGGGCCGCGCCGCGATCAGCTGGCTCTGGATCGACGCGTTGGTCGCGGTGACGTTCGCCTCGTCGCTGGCGACGGGGATGAGCGCGCCGCCGATCGCGGCCTCGTTGCGGCCGCCGCTGTCGACCATGAACGTCGTCGCGCAGCCGATGAAGTCGAGCGGGCGCGGGTCGCCGTACGAGTAGCCGCCGCGCAGCCCCGCGTTGTCGGCGAGGCGCCCGAGGAACGTGGTGCGCGGGACGAGGAGCGGGTGCGCGTCGGAGAAGGTGTACGTCGCGTCGAACGTCATCAGGCCGAACTTGATGCGGTCGAGGTACACGTCGAGGACGCCGTCGTTGTTCTGCGACAGGATCGGCGGGAGCGCGTGGTACGGGAGGTAGTAGTTGAAGTCGGGCGAGGCCGGCGGGAGCGTCGCGCGCGACGTCGCGGTGCAGTAGTAGTTCGTGTCGTTCCACGTCCCGGTGAGCGCCTCGACGGTCTGGTGCCACCGGTTGCGCTGGTTCGTCCCGCGCACGTTCCCGGCGCACATCGGCAGCGCCGCGTCCGAGCCGCCCGACATGCGCTCCATCGACCCCGAGGTGTCGACGAGCAGCACGACGGTCGGGCGGATGTTCCGGATGTCCGGGTCCGTGGCCGTCTGCGCGGCGGCCGTGCCGACACCTCCGGCGAGCGCGAGGAGCGTCGCCAGCGAGAAGTACAGCGCCTTGTTCATGGTGCCTCCCATAACCGCTCTCCCATCACTCCGGGAACGGACCCATCTCCGCCATCGCGCGCGCGTTGGACGCCGACTCGTGGAAGCTCCGCGGATCGCCCGTCCGCGTGAAGTCCGTCGACGGGGCCGTCCGCCCGCGCGAGGTGAAGTTGATGCGCGCGTAGGCGAGCGGGTTGCGCCCCGCCTGGTCGCGCCCCGGCTGCTGCCGCTGGTTCCGGTAGAGGTCCGTGCCGTCCACCGTGAAGTTCGGGATCATGTTCTGCCGCGGGCCGAGCGAGGGCGTCCGGGCGTGATCTCGCTCGATCGGCGGCGCGGCGACGTCGAAGCCCCCGTCGAAGTCCGTCATCTCGATCCGGAGCACGTTCGTCTCGCGGTTCACCGTCGCGTGGTTCGGCGCGATCGAGGTCAGCGCCGTCACGCGCGTCCGCGAGTACTGCGTGAACGCCGCGCGCGCGCCGATCGCGTCGACGTACGCGAGCGCCGAGTACGCGCCGCCCTCGGCGACGTACTGCGTCTGCATCGCGGTGCGCGCGTACCCGGCCGAGCGCATCTCCATCGTCGTGGCGTGGATCGCGAACGTCGCCGTCGCCGTCGTCATGAGCAGGACCATGAGGACGACCAGCATCGCGGCGCCCTCTCGCTTGTCGGTCTGCTTGCGATAGCTCGACATCACGCACCCGGGAGGAGGTTGGGGGTCTGGATCTCGGAGGTGAGCTGGCGGACGCGCGCGGCGCCGGGGCGCGTCGAGAACACCTGGTAGCGGTTCAGCGGCATCGTCGCGGGGCGCCCGCCGCCGTAGGTCCACGGGAAGCGCGTGTCCTGCTCCGGCGTGCGCGCCGCGAGCGCGACCACGAGGCTGCGCACCTGCCACGGCGCGTTCGTGATCGCCGCCTGCGCCCCGCCGGCCGTGACCTGCACGAGGTTCGGGGGGACGCCCACGCCCGCGGTGTTCACGAACGCGTCGACGTTGAAGTCGACGGCGTACTCGAGGACCACGCGCCGCGAGAGCACCGCCCCCGTGGACATGTCGAGCTCCTCCCGCATCAGCACGGTGTTCGGCCCGACCACGGCGGCCGCGGTCGCGTCGAGGTTCGTGCCGGTCGAGCGCTGGATCGAGTACTGGATCTCGGAGAGCGGGGTGATCACGGTGCCGCGTCCGAGGCCCGCGACGCACGGGTTGTCGACGCCGATGCCGGGCGTGACGGTGACCGTCGCGTTCATCGCGCTGCTGTCGATGGTGGCCGACTGCACGCGCACGAACATGTGGCGCCCGTACGAGGTCTCGACGTGGAGCATCCGACCCGCGCGGAACGTGTCGTCGAAGCGCTGCGTGTCGGTGACCGAGCCGCTCGCCGTCTGCGCGGTGAAGCTGCGCCGGAACCCGAGCCAGTCCTCTTGGAGGAAGAACACGTTGCCCGCGGCGCTGACCGAGTCGACGAGGTACTGGTCGCTCGTCCCGTAGTTCCCGATGAGCCGGAGCCGATCCGCGCTCGTCCCGTTGCGCGCGCGGTTGATCGCGTTGAGCGCGACGTTCCCCGTCGGGTCGTCGTTGGTCATGGTGATCGCCGGCACGTTGCGCGGGATCGCCGGGGTCGGGCACATGTTGACGAACGGCGAGAGGTTGCTCGGCACGTGCATGTAGCCCGCGCGCTGGATGTCGCGCTGGAGCCGCGACATCGCCATGCGGACCGAGCGCTGCGTCACCCCGATGCGCTGCTGCTCCTGGAAGTGGCGCGCGCTCGCGCCGCCGATGCTGAACACCGCCGCGACGACGAGCGCCCCGATGACGAGGGCCACCATCATCTCGACCAGCGTGAAGCCGCCGCGCCTCGGGCGGACGTGTCGGTGAGGGCGCGTCATTGCGGCATCGGCGTCCAGCGCACGACGGTCGACCCGTAGGTCGAGCGCACGCGCCAGTCGTTGGTGAGGGTGTTCGGATCGACGCCCGGGCCGCACTGCCCGAGCGCCGTGCGCGTCGCGTCCGAGGCGCTGCCGCTCTGCCGGCGCAGCCACCAGATGCGCACGTCGGCGCGCATCGCGCGGCCCACGTAGAGCCACTCGAGCCGGATGTTCGAGCAGAAGTACATCTCCGCGGGGACGGCGGTGTCGCGCCCGTAGAAGTCGAAGTTCGCGCGCTCGGTCGAGACGACCGGTGGCACCGGTACCGACCAGGTCGGCAGCGTGCCGGGGTTCGGGACCCGGTTCAGGTACTGCGTGCGCGCGAGGATCACCGGGCTGATGCTGCGCGAGCTCGCGGTCCAGTTGGTCGCGTCGCGGCGCAGCCGCTCGATCCAGCGCTGGGTGAGCATGGTGGCGGTCGCCATCTCGCGCGCCTCCATGTTCCCGCGCGTCGAGGTCTGCATCATCGCCATGATCCCGACCGAGCCCGCGGTGAGGACGGCGAGCGCCATCATGACCTCGATCAGCGTGTAGCCCGCGCGCCGCTGCCGGGGCCGCCGGTAGGTACGCGCGCTCATCGGCGGATCCTCGGGCCGGAGGCGAAGGGGAACACCACGAGCCGGTCGACGCCGGTGGTGGTGCCGCGCGAGACCCGCTGGACGCGGAACTGGACCGCGTCGATCCCCGACGGAGGCGTCGTCCCCCAGAGCCCGCCCGCGTTCGCGTAGAAGGTGTCGCCGTTGGGCTGGAAGCAGAGCGAGCCGCGGGTGCTGCCGTCGAGCCGGAGGCGCACGCGGTGGGTCGGGTAGGCGTAGCTGCCCATGTCGAGCGAGTCGATGCAGTCGACGTTGCTCGCGCAGGTCCCCGAGATCAGCGTCGCCCAGTCGTTGGCCGTGCACCGATCGGTGCGCCCGCGCCAGAGCTCGAGCGCGCCGAAGTCGCCGCCCGGTCCGCTCGACGCGTTCGTGAAGGTGAGCACGTGCGCGCGCCCGTAGGCGAGCGCCTCGGCGCGCCCGCGGGCGCCGATCCGCACGACCGCGTGGGTCGCCTCGGTCGCGCGGCGGTTCGCCATCGCGTTCATCACGCCGGGGGCCGCCAGCGCGGTCGCGATCGCGATCAGCGCGATGACGGTCAGCGCCTCGATGAGCGTGAACCCGGCTCGCCTCCGACTCGTGTGCGTCGCGCGCATGGGTGCGGACCTCATCACTGCAATCGGCAGGCCGCCCGATCGGGAGCAACAATGGTTTGTCATTTCCATCACTTGACTCCGGCGCGAGACCACCTCGCACCGCATCCGGTGCAGGAGTATGAAATCTTTTCGGGGTGCACCCCCAGTCCTTGACACGAGGGGGTGCGCACCGTATCCCACCGAGCCTCGCGGAAGTGGCGGAACTGGCAGACGCGCTGGATTCAGGTTCCAGTGCCCGAAAGGGTGTGGAGGTTCGAGTCCTCTCTTCCGCAGCGCAG
>JAYRVK010001294.1:0-18209 GCA_041918555.1 Sandaracinaceae bacterium | reverse complement strand
TCGAGCGCGAAGTCGATCGCGTCGAGCTCGGCCCAGCGCGCCTCGGGATCCACCCGGCGCACCGTGAGCAGCGCCTCGCCCGCGACCGCGCGCGCCGCGTGGTCGAGGCTGAGATCGAGGGCGAGATCGTCGAGGGAGAACGCGCGCGCGCGGCTCCAGCGCGGCTCGTCGCCGGCGAGCCGGAACGACCGCGGCCCACCGGCGGCGTGGTGCGCGTGAATGCATACGTGGCGTTCGTGCATCTAGGAGGACGTGGTTACCGCGAACGACGGCGGGCGGGCAAGCCGCTCCGCGGCAAAGGGGCGTCGAATCGCGCTGACGGCTGCCCTCGTCGCGACCGCGCTCGCGACCCCCGCGCGGGCCTACACGCTCGAGCGGACCTCCGGCGGCGCCGTCGTGCGGTGGGAGGCCGCGGAGCTCGAGGTCCGCGCCGGCGAGGGCCTGGCCCCCGGCGTGACCCACGCGCAGGCGCGCCGGGCGCTGAGCCGGGCGGCGATGGCCTGGCGCGCCCCGGGCGCGCCGCGCCTCGTCGTCGCGTCCGCGCCGGCCCCGGCGGAGTGGGCCCCCGGCCGGCCCGGCGTCGACGTCGTCGTCCAGCGCCCGTGGCGGCACGGACAGGCGCGGCTCGCGATCACGATGACGCTCTGGGACGACGCGAGCGGCGCGATCCTCGACGCGGACGTGCTCGTCCATCCGTCGGCGCCCGTGGCCTTGCGCGCAGACGCGCACACCTGGGATCTGCAAGCTCTCTTGACACACGAGCTCGGCCACGTGCTCGGCCTCGACGAGTCGCACGACGACCCCGAGGCGACGATGTGGCCCACGCTCGGGGCGGGCGAGACGCACGCGCGGACCCTCGCCGCGGACGACCGCGCGGCGATCGCCGAGGCCTATGGCGAGCGCGCGGCCCCGGGCGCGGCGGGCTGCGCGCGCGGCTCGGTGACCGCGCGCGGGGCGGCGCCCGGCGCGCTCGCCGCCCTCGCCGCCCTCGCCGCCCTCGCCGCCCTCGCGCTCGGGCGCCGCCGCGCGAGGGCGCCGGTCTCCTTCGCGGCGGCCGCGCTGCTCTTCTTCTACGTGCCCTCGACGCTCTCGAGCGGGGAGTCGGCCCGCCCCGCGCCGCCCGCCGCCGCGCTGGAGATCGACGCGACGCGGCTCGCCGACTTCGCGGGCGCGTCGGTGATCGGGCCCGTCGCGATCGAGGGAGTATGGGTCGGCGACGACGGCGTGCACCGGACGCGGATCCGGGTCGGCGATCACACCGCCGAGCTGCTCGGCGGCTGCGTCGCCGGCCGCTGCATGCGCTTCGGCGCCGAGGCGCTCCCGGTCGACGGCGACGAGCTCCTCCTCGCGCCCGCGACCGGCGCGTGGGCGCACGTGCGCGGCGACGTCGCGTTCGGCGGCTGGCTGGGCGACGGTGCGAGCCTCCGCTTGAGCCGCGGGCCCAACTGAGATAGTGCCGGCGGCCATGAGGCCCCGAACCGTCCTCGCCGCGGCGCTCGCGCTCGCGCTGACCTCGGCCGCGGAGGGGTCCGCTCAGGAGCCGGCCGAGGCCACCGTCGGCGCGCCGACCGAGGCGCCCCCCCCCGCGCCGCCCTCCGCCGTCGAGGCGCTGGACGCGTGGTTCGGCGCCTACGTCGTCGCGCCGCTCGCCGCGGTCCTGATGTTCGACGTGATCTTCTGGGACAACGACGACCCCGCGCTGCGCGACCTCCCCGACGCCGTCGAGTGGCTCGTCCAGGGCGCGATCGCCGGCGACGCGCACCGCGGGCAGGGGCTGCCGCTCATCGTGCTCTGGCTCGTCCTGGGCGCGCTCTACTTCACCCTGCGGATGGGCTTCATCAACCTGACGGGCTTCCGCCACGCGATCACCGCCACGCTCGGCGCGTACGATCGCAAGGGCGACGCGGGCGAGGTGACGCACTTCCAGGCGCTCTCGAGCGCGCTGAGCGCCACGGTCGGGCTCGGCAACATCGCGGGCGTGGCGCTCGCGGTCAGCGCGGGCGGCCCGGGCGCGGTGTTCTGGATGATCGTCGCGGGCTTCCTCGGGATGAGCTCCAAGTTCGTCGAGTGCTCGCTCGGGCAGATGTACCGGACCGTGGACGACCAGGGCCGCGTGCTCGGCGGCCCGATGCGCTACCTGCGCGAGGGCCTCGCGGAGCGAGGGCTCCCGCGGCTCGGGCGCGTGCTCGCGATCGTCTTCGCGGTCATGTGCATCGGCGGCTCCTTCGGCGGCGGCAACATGTTCCAGGCGAACCAGGCGTTCGCGCAGACCGCGCGCGTGATCCCGTTCTTCGAGGGAAAGGCGCTCCTCTTCGGGATCCTCGTCGCGCTCCTCGTAGGCGCGGTCATCCTCGGCGGCATCAAGCGCATCGGCCAGGTCGCGGGCGCGATCGTCCCGGTCATGTGCGTGCTCTACCTCGTCGCGGGGATCGTGATCCTCGCCGTGAATTGGGCGTCGATCCCCGAGGCGCTCGAGCACATCGTCGCGGAGGCGTTCACCCCGCGCGCGGGCGTCGGCGGCGTCCTCGGCGTCGCCGTGACCGGCTTCCGGCGCGCCGCGTTCTCGAACGAGGCGGGCATCGGGTCGGCCTCGATCGCGCACTCGGCGGCCGCGACGGAGGAGCCGATCCGCGAGGGCCTCGTGTCGCTCCTCGAGCCGTTCATCGACACGATCGTGATCTGCACGATGACCGGGCTCGTGGTCGTGGTGACCGGCGAGTACCTCCACGACTTCGAGGGCCCCGACTCCACCGCGCGCGGCGTGCTGATGACCTCGGCCGCGTTCGAGACCGTGCTGCCCTGGTTCCCCCATGTCCTCGCGGTCACGGTGTTCCTGTTCGCGTACTCGACGATGATCAGCTGGAGCTACTACGGCGAGCGTTGCTGGGTGTTCCTCTTCGGCGAGCGCTCGACGATCGGCTACCGCGTCCTCTTCCTCGGGTTCGTGGTGCTCGGCTCCGTGCTGAAGGTCGGGAGCGTGATCGACTTCTCGGACCTGATGATCCTCGGGATGGCGTTCCCGAACGTCCTGGGCCTCGTGCTGATGACCCCGCTCGTGAAGGCGAGGCTCGACGACTACATGGCGCGGCTCCGGAAGGGCAGCTTCGATCGCGCCGACGCTTGACGCGCGAGGGCGCGGCCGACCATCATGGACTTCTCTTCCGACCGCCCTTTTCCAGATGGACCCCTCCGAGGACAGCTCGCTCGCGCGAGTGCCCTGCAGACACTGCGGCGAGCTGCACCCGACCACGTTCTCCCACTGCCCGAAGACGGGCCGGAGCCTGACGGGAGGCCGCGCGCTCGTCGGCCGCGTCATCGCGAACCGCTACCGCATCCTCGCGCTGATCGGCGAGGGCGGGATGGGCGCGGTGTACGTCGCGGAGCACCTGCTGATCGGGCGCAAGGTCGCGGTGAAGCGCCTGCACCCCGAGCTCGCCGGCGACGAGAAGGCGGTGCAGCGCTTCCAGCGCGAGGCGCGCGCCGCGGGCTCGACGGGCCACGAGCACGTGGTCGAGGTGCTCGACCTCGGCTTCGGCGACGACGGCGCGCCGTACCTCGTGATGGAGTACCTGCGCGGCCGGAGCCTCGCCCAGGTCCTCGACACGGAGCGGCGCCTCACCGCGGGGCGCGCCTGCAAGATCGTGGGGCAGGTGCTCGCCGCGCTCGGCGCCGTGCACTCGCGCGGCGTCGTGCACCGGGATCTCAAGCCCGACAACATCCTGCTCACGCGCCGCGG
This sequence comes from Sandaracinaceae bacterium, assembly GCA_041918555.1. Classification (GTDB taxonomy): domain Bacteria; phylum Myxococcota_A; class Polyangia; order Polyangiales; family Sandaracinaceae; genus JACKEC01. The sequence continues at coordinate 14,473 of JAYRVK010001294.1, read as the reverse complement.
CGCCGACGCCGAGTTCGTGAAGGTCGTCGACTTCGGCATCTCGAAGGTGCGCCAGGAGGAGGGCGAGCCGAAGCACGACCTCACGCGGACCGGGGTGATGCTCGGGACACCCTTCTACATGAGCCCGGAGCAGGCGCGGGGGCTGAAGGACCTGGACCACCGGCTCGATCTCTACGCGTGCGGGGTGATCCTCTACGAGAGCCTCGCCGGCGCGCTGCCCTTCGACGGGGACAACTACCACCAGCTGCTGCAAGCCATCTTGTCGGGCAAGCACACGCCCATCCAGGAGCACCGCCCCGATCTCGACCCCGGGCTCGCCGCGCTGGTCGAGCGCTCGATCGCCGCCGATCGTGACGTCCGCTTCGCGACTGCGCAAGACTTCTTGCAGGAGCTGCTCCCCTTCGGCGCGCGCCCCGAGTCGGCGCGCATGGCGAGCGAGCCCCCGAGGCCCTTCACGCGCCTCACCCCGAGCGCGTTCTCGGCGACCGCGCCGGTCACGACGGTGCGGAGCTCACCCGTCCCCGAGGTGCTCACCAAGCCGACGCGCCAGTACACGCCCGACGACTCGGCCTCGCTGCCGGAGGCCATGATCAAGCCGACGCGGCAGTTCACGCCGGACGATCACACCCCGCCACCGCGCGGCCTCGCCCCGCCGCCGCGCGAGCTCTCGCCCACCCCGCGCCGCTTCGTCGCGCAGTCGCCCGACTGGCGGGACCCGGGCCGCCGGACCGAGCCCCCGCCGACCCGCACGGCCTCGAGCGACTCCTCCGCGCGGCGCTTGCGTCCGAAGCGCGAGGACCCGGGCGCGGAGGCGCCGACCCGCGACTCGTCGCCGGAGCTCGCACGGCAGATCCGACCGAGCCCGCTCCTCGACAAGACCACGGCCGACGACACGGGCTCGACCAAGGTGAAGGGCTCGCTCGTGCTCTCGGCGATCGAGCACATCGCGGGCATGCGCCCGAGGGCGCTCGACGTGGTCTTCGCGCGCGTGGGCGGCGGCGTCTCGGATCGGCTCAGCGCCGTGAAGATGCCGATGGCGTGGGTCGGGCTCGGCGACTACTCGGCGCTGATCCGCGCGGCGGAGCGCGAGCTCGGGACGGGAGACGGGATGCTCGCGGTCGACGTCGGCGTGACGACCGCGGATCGCGAGCTGTCCACCACGCACCGGCTGTTCATGCGGACCTCGACGCCGACCATGGCCCTCGAGCGCATCCCGCAGCTCTTCCGCACCTACCACTCGAGCGGGCGCGTCGAGATCGAGCGCGCGCCGACGGGCGGGCACCGCCTCGAGATGCACGAGCTCGATCCCGACACGCTGCCGCACGCCCTCGCGTGGAGCGGCTTCTGCCGTCGGCTGCTCGAGCTCGCGGGGGGCCGCGACGTGCGCTCGTCGGTCGTCGCGTGCCGCGAGCGCGGCGACGACCGCACGGTCACGGTGCTCCGCTGGAAGTGATCACCTCTTCGCGTCGCGCGCGAGGCGCGCGGCCATCTGCTCACCGAGCTGGCGCGCGCGCTCGGTCGCCGTCTCGACCGCGTTGATCAGCGTGGTGCGGAGGCCCCCCGCCTCGAGCGTGTGGAGCCCCGCGATCGCGGTCCCGCCCGGGCTCGTGACCATGTCCTTCAGCATCCCCGGGTGCTCGCCGGTCTCGATCAAGAGCTTGGCCGAGCCGAGCACCGTCTGCGCGGCGAGGAGCTGCGCCGAGTCGCGGCGAAGGCCCACCTTCACGCCCGCGTCGGAGAGCGCCTCGATGATGAGGAAGATGTACGCGGGCCCCGAGCCGCTGAGGCCCGTGACCGCGTCGAGGAGCCCCTCCTCGAGCACGACGCTGATCCCCACCGAGTCGAAGAGGCGCTGCGCGAGGAGGAGATCCTCGGCGCTCGCGTGCGTGCCCGGCGCGATCGCGGTCGCGCCCGCGTCCACGAGCGCCGGCGTGTTCGGCATGGTGCGGATGACGCGCGTGCCCGCCGGGAGCCGCGCCTCCATCGCCTCGATCGGCACCCCGGCCGCGATCGAGATCACGAGCGCGGTCCCCACCCCCTCGGCGACCTCGGGCAGGACCTTGTCGAAGACCTGGGGCTTCACGCTCAGGACGACGACCTCGGCCCACGCGCACGCCTCCCGCACGTCGCGCCCGACGCGCACCCCGTGCTCCTCGGCGAGCTCGGCGAGGCGCTCCGGCCGCACGTCGACGGCCCAGATGCGATCCGGCTCCGAGGCCTTCGCGTGGAGCAGCCCCTTGATCAGGGCGCCGGCCATGTTGCCCGCGCCCACGAAGGCGATCTTCCGTTGGATGGTCATGGTGTATGTGCACGAGCAAACAGTGTTGCGTACTCCAGCCTCACGTCCCGGGGCAGAGACCGCCGATGTCGCCACCGGCCCCCGTGAGGACGACGTCCGCTCCGACGGGAGCCGCGCTGACGACGAGGCGCACGCGATCTCCCACAGATACGCGGAATCCGCATTGAAAGATGCTGCCTGGACGATTGTCGCATTCGATCGAAGGTCTCCCGGAACCCGCACCGTAGAAGTTGATCAACAGTGCGAACTCGTCGGTCGCCGTGTCCGGCAGATCCGGCGTCATCAGGATCGAGAGGCGCTGAGCCGCCGCACCGCCCGCCGCGGCTGGAAACCGCGCATCTGCGCCAACCGTTGCGCGCACACGTGGCGTGAGCTGCACCGGCACCGATGCAGCGGCTCGCAACTCCACGAGCTCGACCTCGTCGTCACCCGAGAAGCGCCACACCACCGCGAACCCGTCGTGATTGGCGGGTGTGGCGAGGCCCCCGGACGGCCCGATCAGGTCCACACCGACGGAGTCGAGAACGACGCTGACCGCCCACCCACCGTCGGTGGATCCCAGTCCGACCCGACTCACGTCGACCTCGGGGACGAAACGTCGTCGTCGCAGTCCTCGTCTCGCGCGCAGACGAGACCTGCCTCCGCGACCGCGGTCGCGCCATCGAACCCCGCGTCGTCGGCGAGCGGCGTCGCGTCGCATGCAACGATCGTGAGGGCGAAGGCCGTGCACGCACACGCGCTTCTCATCCGCCGGCTCGCATGCAGCTCCAGCGTCCGCCCATCTCGACGCAGCTGCTGCCATCGAGACAGTCCAGCGACGAGTCGCAGTCGCCCCCGTCGGCGACCGCCGTGCAGCGCTCTGTCGCCATGTCGCACTGCATCCGACCGCAGCAGTCGCCTGCGGTACGACAGCGAACGCCGCGATCCACACAGCAGCGGTGAGCGTCGGTGCTCAGGGATCGATCGCACCGCAGGGCGCCGCAGCACTCGTCGGCGGTGGGATCGCAGGTCTGCGTCTCGCGCCGGCAGCCGGTGCCGTCCTGGCAGGAGCCCGCGAGGCAGATGTCGTCCTCGCAGCACTCGATGTCGCGATCGCAGAGCCCGTCGCGCTCGATGCACTGGCACTCGCCGTCCTCGCAGAGCATGCGGCCGCAGCAGTCCTCGTTCTCTTCGCACGAGGTGCTGCCGCCCGCGCAGCACTGGCGCACCGGCGGCGCCGTCGGCTCGGTGCGCGTCTCGCTGCACGAGAGGCCAGGACAGCACTCCGTCGAGCCCATGCAGCCCTCGCGCACGTCCTTGCACATCATCATGGTCGACGCGGGCCGGCACATGAAGGTCTGGCAGGTCGAGCCCTCGCAGCACTCCGAGGAGTCGAGGCAGAACGAGCCGTCGGTCCCGCACGCGCACGTGCCCTCCCCGCCGCAGAACATGAGGCCGCAGCAGTCGAGCGAGTTCTCGCAGGCGCCGCCCTGGCCCATGCAGCAGCGGGGGATGAGGGGCGCCGGCCGACACACCGAGCCCGAGCAGCACTCCTGACCGGGCAAGAGCCCGCCGAGCAGGCACGTGAGGCTCGGGCCGCGGCAGTCCGTACAGCTCCCGAACTGGCAGTGGAACGAGCCCGTGCACTCGCCCTCGGAGCCGCCGAGATCGCAGCACATCATGCCGTCGCGGCCGCAGTCGTCGGGCGGCATCGCGCAGAGCCCGTCGGGATCCATGCGGCGATCGCAGACGAGGCCCGCGTCGCACGTGCCGCGCGCGCTGCACGGCGCGCCCATGAAGCCCGTGTCGTCGGGGCGAAGGCACGTCCCGCCGCGGCACACGAGGTCCCCCGAACAATCCGTCGGCGAGCCACCGGGGCCGGGGCAACACGCGTTGTCGATCTCGCCGCACGCCGTCGCGGGATCCGCGTTGACGCACGTCGCGGTCATCACGTCGCAGGCGAGCGAGCGCGAGGTGCACGGGCTCGCGCCGTCGCAGCAGCGATCGCCCTCCCCGCCGCAGCCCGTGCACATGCCCTCGAAGCACACCGCCTCGTCGAGGCACGTGAAGCCGTCGCAGCAGCGCTGCCCGGGCCGCCCGCAGGTGTCGGGCATCGGGTCGACGTCGCCCGGCGCGGCGCACACGCCGCTCGAGCAGACGAGGCCCTCGCAGCAGTCCGAGGAGCCGGTGCAGGTCGCCGTGCGCGGCGCGCAGCAGCGGCCGGTCTGGCACGCGAGCCCGCGGCAGCAGTCCGAGGCCGCGTCGCACGACGCGCCCGAGCCCGAGGCGATGCAGCACACGTCGCCGCGCCCGCAGTCGAGGCCGAGCTCGCAGATGCGGCCCGGGTTGCAGCACGCGCCGCCCGCGGTCCCGCACGGGCCGCCCATCGGGTCGGGGCCGCCGTCGCGATCGGGGATCGTGCCGTCCATCCCGGACACCGATCCGTCGGTGCCCCCGCCGGGGTTCTCGGCGCAGCCCGGCGACACCGAGAGCGCGGACGCGAAGAGCAGGCAGGCGAAGGACCGACGACGAAGCTGCGCCATGCCGAGGATGCTAGCAGAGGGCGCGCGCGCGATCCGTTGGATGCCGAGCGGGCCGGCGCTACCTTGCGCGCCGTGCGCTCGCCCACCGATCGGCTCCTCGAGGCGCTCGAGGCGTGGCAGCGCGAGCGCGCGGGAGAGCAGATCGCGCGTTGGCGCGACGATCCCGCGGCCCTCGAGCCGGCGCGCGTGACCGCGCGGCACGCGCGCCTGCGCGGCCCGCGCGCGCGGGAGCTCTTCGAGGAGTCGGTCGAGCGCGGGCTGCTCGAGGGCGACGAGCGAGCGTCCGTCGCGCAGGCGCTCCGCGAGGCCCACGTCGCCCCCGCGCGCGAAGAGGCCACCGCGCGGGTCCGCGCCGCGCTCGACGCGCCGGTCCCCTACGACTCGGACTTCCACCGCGGCGCGACGCTCCTCGCGCGGCTCGCGGTGCACCCCGACGCGCGCACGCGCCGCGCGATGGCGCGCGCCCTCGGGGCGACGTTCGAGGCCGTCGTCGCGGCGCTCGAGGAGCGCCGGGCCCGCGTCGAGGAGGCGAGCGAGGCCGCGGCGTGGCTACCCCACGAGGCGCTCGATCGCGGCGAGGTCGACCCCGACGCGGTCCTCGCGGCCACGGACGAGGCGTGGCGCGAGGCGATCGCGCGCGTCGCGCACGCGGCCCGGATCGGCGAGCTCGAGCACTTCGCGGATCTCTTCTTCGCGCTGCGCGCGCCGCGCTGGGACGACCTCGTCCCGACGGCCTCGCGCCCGCGCCGCCTCGCCGGGCCCGTCGCGGAGCTCGGGCTGGGCGACGTGCTCGGCCGCGTGCGCCTCGAGCCGGCGCGCGAGCGGCCGCGGGCGGCGGTGCTCGTCGTCGCGCCGTCGCGCGACGTGCGGGTCTCCCCGGGGGTCGAGCTCGGCCTCGCCGCGGAGCGCGACCTCGCGGCGGCGCTCGCGCGCGCGGCCGCGCACCTCCTCGCGCACCCGGGGCTGCCCGCGCTGGTGCGCCGGCCCGGGCCCGAGAGCGTCGCGCGCACGCTCGGCGCGCTCCACGCTCACCTCCTCGCGGATCCCGTCTTCGCGGATCGGGCGTACCCGGGGCTGTCGCCGCGCGAGCGGCGCGCCGCGCGAGAGCTCGCGCTCGCGCTCGAGCTGTTCGAGCTCCGCACCGCGGCCGCGTCGTGCCAGGCGCGCGCGCACCTCGGCCGGCGCGACCTCCCGGACCGCGCGCGCGACGCGGTGGTGCGCGCGTGGGCCGCCGACGCGCCCGCGAGCCTCGCCTGCGCGCTGGCGGGCGACGAGGAGGCGATGGAGCGGCTGCGCGCGGCGCGCATCGCGCCGGTGATCGCGGTGGCCCTGCGCGAGCGGCTCGACGAGGACTTCTTCCGCAACCCGCGGACCGCGGAGCCGCTCCGGCACGCGGCGGCGCGCGGCGCCCGGCTCTCCGCCGAGGCGTGGGCCGCGGAGCTCGGCGCCGACCCCGCGGCGCTCGGGCCGCGCATGACGGAGCTCCTCGGCTGAAGTACGCTGGCCCGCTCATGGACGCGAGCATCCACGCCGAGCGGCGCCGGCGCCTCCTCGAGCGGATGGGCGAGCGCGCGGTCGCGATCATTCCGTCGGCCCCCACCGCCATCCGCAACAACGACGTCGAGCACGAGTACCGGCAGGACAGCGACTTCTTCTGGCTCACCGGCCTCGACGAGCCGAACAGCGTGCTCGTCCTCGGCAACGCGCACGCCGAGCACGGCGCGGTGCTCTTCGTGCGCCCGCGCAACAAGGAGCGCGAGATCTGGGACGGCCCGCGCGTGGGCGTGGACGGCGCGCGCGCGACGCTCGGCGTCGACGCGGCGTTCGAGATCGGCGAGCTCGACGCCAAGCTCTCGGGCTACCTCGCCAACGCCGAGACCCTGCTCTACCGCGTGGGTCGCAACGCGCCGATGGACGGACGGGTGTTCTAGGCGCTCGAGACGGCGCGCAAGCGGCATCGCTACGGCATCGCGTACCCCACCGCGATCGTGGACCCCGGCGTGCACGTCCACGAGCTGCGGCTCGTGAAGGACGCGCACGAGCTCGACGCGATGCGCCGGGCCGCGCGGGTCACCGCGGAGGCGCACGACGCGGCGATGGCGATCGCCCGGCCGGGCGCCTTCGAGTACCAGGTCGAGGCCGAGATCCAGCGCGTCTTCCGCAAGCACGGGTGCGAGCGGCCGGCGTACGGACCGATCGTCGGGAGCGGCCCGAACGCGACGATCCTCCACCACCGACGCAACGACCGTCGCATGGAGGACGGCGACCTCCTCTTGATCGACGCGGGCTGCGAGCTCGAGTACTACGCGAGCGACGTCACCCGGACCTTCCCGGTGTCCGGCCGGTTCAGCGACGCGCAGCGCGCGATCTACGACGTGGTCCTCGCCGCGCAGCTCGCCTGCGTCGACGCCGTGCGACCCGGCGCCACCCTCGAGGCGATCCACGCCATCGCGGTCCGCGAGCTGACGCGCGGGCTGGTCGAGCTCGGCCTGGTCGCCGCGTCGATCGACGAGGCCATCGAGAACGAGCTCTACAAGCCGTTCTACATGCACCGCACCTCGCACTGGCTCGGCATGGACGTGCACGACGTCGGCCTCTACTACGACCGCGGCACGCCGCGCGCGCTGGCGCCGGGCTACGTGCTCACCGTCGAGCCCGGGCTCTACGTCGGCGTCGACGCGGAGGTCGACCCGAGCTGGCGCGGCATCGGGGTGCGCATCGAGGACGACGTCCTCGTCACTGTAGAAGGGCACGATAACTTGACGGCCGCGATCCCCAAGGACGCGGCCGCGCTCGAGCGCCGGCTCGCGAGCCGCTGAACAGTCTGCTTGCGGGCCGCCCCCGGACGATCCAAGCCCCGCGTCGGGTTCGGGGGGAGATCAAGTGAGCCATTCCTTCTACGTCGAGCTCGGCTCGGCGCCGGCCTACGAGGAAGTGCTCGCCGCGCTCGGCGAGATCGAGACGGCCGCCGGGGACCCCGCGGACCTCGACGGGCCCTGGGAGGCCGGCCACGTGCTGCAGGTCTGGCGCCCTGGCGTCAGCACGCGCGCGGTCGAGCTCGCCTTCGAGGAGGGCCGCTTCTCGGCGCGCGTCCTCGCGTGCTCCTGTCGGGAGGACTATGCGCTCGCGCTCGACGCGGTGTGCCGGGTCGCCGCCGCCGCGGGCGCAGAGATCGAGTCGGAGGAGGGCCTCCGCTTCGCGCCCGCGGCGCGCGACGAGGCGCACGGACCGGAGTGGATCGAGCGGCACGTGGGCTCGATGGTCGACGCCGTCCTCGTGCAGGCGCGCGACCTCGAGGGGGACTGGCTCTCCATGCGCGGCCCGACGCGGGAGTTCCACCTCGGTCCCCGCCTGGCCGGGGAGATCCTCTCGGCCCCGCGCGAGGCGCAACGCGGCTTGCTGTTCGACAAGATGCGGGCGCTCTTCTACCCCGACGAAGAGGAGCTGTACGCGGCCAACGCGCTCTCGGTGAGCGCCCCCGGTGGGAAGCCCTTCACCACGACGGCGCTCGCCCCCGGCGTACCCTACGTGTTCCCGCCCGTCGACTACCTGACGATCCTCGGCAGCGAGCCCTTCGAGATCCCGTTCGACGCGCTCATCGAGGTCCTCGGCCCCGACGCGATCACCTGGATGGACGAGGCGTGTCCGCGCATCGCCGCGATCGAGCCGGAGGACTTCCCGGCGTTCGAGGAGAGAGCGCGCGCGCACCGCGTCGATCCGCGCGATCGGGCGAGCCTGCCGACCCCGCCCCCTCGCGTCTCGGTCCCCGCCGAGCCCGAGGCCGCGATCCCGTGGGGTCTCTTGATCGGCGTCTTGCTCGCCGTCGCGGTCGTGATCTACGCGCTCACGCGCTAGCCCGCGGGCCGAAGATCGCCGTCCCGACGCGCACGATGGTCGCGCCCTCGGCGATCGCGGCCTCGAGGTCCGCGCTCATCCCCATCGACAGGTCGGGCAGCCCGTGCGCCTCGGCGAGCGAGCGCAGCGCGCGGAACCACGGGCGCGGATCGCCTTCGAAGGGCGGGACCGTCATGAGCCCGCGCAGCCGCAGGCGCGGCGCGGCGCGCGCGGCCTCGACGAGCGCCGGGAGGTCCTCGACGGCGCAACCCGACTTGCTCGCCTCGCGCGCGACGTCGACCTGCAGGAGCACCTCGACCTCGCGCTCGGCGCGCCGGCCGAGCTCCTCGATCAACCGCACCGAGTCCACGGTCTCGATCACCGCGCCCGTCTCGAGCACCGCGCGCGCTTTGTTGCGCTGGAGGTGCCCGATGAAGTGCCAGCGCGCGCCCTCGACCTTCGCGGCCTTCTGCACGAGCTCCTGGGCGTAGTTCTCGCCGAAGATCGTCTGGCCGGCGTCGATCGCCTCGCGGATGGCCTCCGGCGGGTGCGTCTTCGACACCGCGACGAGCGTGACGCTCGCGGGATCGCGGCGGGCCGCGTCGCAGGCGCGCGCGATCCGCGCGCGGACCTCGTCGAGGCGGGCGGCGACGCTCACGGCCACGCCCCGAGCGCACCGGCGCGCGCGAGGAGATCGATCGTCTCGGCCGCGGGGAGCCCGACCACGTTGGACCACGAGCCCTCGATGCGCGTGACGAGCCCCGCGCCGATCCCCTGCACCGCGTACGCGCCCGCCTTGTCCCGCCCCTCGCCGGTCGCCACGTACCGCTCGATCCGCGCGGCGTCGAGCGCGCGGAACCACACGCGCGTCTCCACCGCGATGGCCTCGAGCCCGCCCTCGGAGGCGAGGGCCACGCCCGTGATCACCTCGTGCGCGCGGCCGGCGAGGCGCGCGATCATCCGCGCCGCGTCCGCGTCGTCGCGCGGCTTGCCGAGCACCTCCGAGTCGACCACCACGAGCGTGTCGGCGCCGAGCACGAAGCCCGGCTCGCGGGCCGCGACGTCGCGCGCCTTCTCGACGGCGAGCCGCGTCGCGAGCGCCGCCGGCGCGAGCCCCGCGATCGGGGTCTCGTCGACCTGGCTCGGCACGACCTCGAACGCGAGGCCGAGCGTCTCGAGGATCTCGCGCCGCCGCGGCGACGCCGAGGCGAGCACCCGGCGCACGTCCGTCACGTCCCGCCGCGCTCCTCGAGGAAGCGTCGGTAGCGCTTCACGTAGGTCCGGCTCACGTGCGCCGCGTCGAGCCGCAGGAACTTGGCGAACTCGGTGACGAAGCCGCGGACGTAGACCGGCGCGGGGAGGTTCGCGAAGTCGTCGAGCTCGATCGCCTCGAGGTAGCTGAGCCCCACCTTCGTCTTCAGGCTCACCGAGCGCAGATCCACGCCGAGCGACTCGCGCACCTGTCGGATCAGCGGCCCCGAGAAGTCCGTCTCCGGCGTGATCGCGGGGGGGGCGGGAGGTCCGTCGCGCGTAGCCGGAACGCCGGCTCGTCGCGCGGGAGGTCCTCCTCGACGGGGAACACGCTGAGCTCGTAGGGACGCCGCCGCGCGGGGTCGAGCAGCACGTCGAACGCCTCCTCGATGCGGGTGCGGACCTTCTCGAGCTCGTCCGGCTCGAAGAGCCCGTAGCACGCGAGGGCGTCGGACGCGTAAATGTCCCTTGCGCGCTTGTAGGCGCGGCGGACCTCCTCGTCGGTCGCGCCGCGGTCGACCTCGAGCAGGTCGTGGTGGCTCTCGGGAGGCACGACCCGCTCGCGTCGCCCGCGCTTGCCCGCCGCGAGCGCGAGGAGCCGCCGCGCGATCTTCTCGAGGCTCTTCGCCGACTTCGCGCCGGGGCTCTCGACGAGGAGGAGCCGGCGGTTGCGCACGCTGCTCCACGCGGTGTCGTCGTAGTCGATGTGGCCGAGGTACTCGATCGGGATGCCGAGGCGTCGCCGCGCCGCCGTGCGCATCGCCTCGCCGAGCTCGAGATCGGCGCGCAGCCGCGTCTGGTTGAGGACCATCGCCGGCGAGAAGGCCTCGATGAGCTCGCGCACCGGATCCGCCATCGGGTCGCCGTCCTCCTCGAGGATCCGCCAGAGATCGACGGGCGCGGGCGCGCCGCCGAGCGCGCGGATCCGATCGAGGAGGCGCCGGCGCGCGCGCTCCTCGCGGACCTGCCGGCGCAGGTGGCGCACGAAGGCGTACCGCAGGAAGCGGTACGTGTTCTCGATCGCGGTCGGCTCGGGCAGCGTCACGTACACGGCGACCTCGGCGCCGAGGTGGAAGTCGATGAGCGTGCTCGACAAGCCCGAGCCCATGTCCGCCACCACGTAGTCGGCGCGGAGCCCGCGCAGCCGCTCGGCGAGCCGCGCGCGCCGCGTGCGCCGGCGCTCGTCGGTCGCCGGCTCGTCCAGCCCCGCGTGGTGGAGCCGCAGCCCGGGCACCGCGGTCTCGACGAGGCGCGGAGGACCCGCCGACGACGGCTCCTCGTCGCCGAGCGGATCCCAGCGCCGCCCGCTCGGCGGGCGGGCCACGCCCGCGATGGTGTGGAGGTTCGCGCCGTCCGGATCGCAGTCCGCGAGGACCACCTGTCGACCGATCGAGGCGAGGTACACCGCGAGGTTCGCCGCGAGCATGCTCTTGCCCGCGCCGCCCTTCGCGCCCGCCACCGAAACGATGCGCGGCGGGCGCAGGCCGAAGCCCGGCTCCGTGGGCCCGTCCTCGCCCTCTCCGGGCTCCCGGAAGAGCAGGACCTCGTCGTCGTCGGGCTGGCTCATCGCCGAGGCCGGGGTGCTACCAGGCGCTACTCCGCTTCGCCAGCGGGCGCCACCACCGCGAGGAACGGCTCCCACTCGACGAAGCGACGCCGCTGGGCGGCGAGCGACAGCGCGAGGCTCCAGCTCGGACGCACCGGCCTCTTCAGCAGGTGCATGCCCGCCTCCTCGGGCGTGGCCCAGCCCTTCTCGAGGTTGCAGCGCCGGCAGGAGGTCACGAGGTTCTCCCACGTCGAGCGCCCGCCCCGCGAGCGCGGCAGCACGTGATCGAGGTTGAGCTCCTTCGGGCCCGGCCGCGAGGCGCAGTACTGGCACGTGAACTCGTCGCGCATGTACACGTGCCGGCGCGAGAGCCGGAGCGGCGCCCGCGGCACGCGGTTGTAGCCGTCGAGGAGCAGCACGCGAGGGATGCAGATCGGGCCGCGCGCGGTCCCGATCGCCTCGTCGCGATCGCTCGGCGGCCGGCTCGCCCACGCCGCGAAGTCGTACGGCTCGAACGACGCGTCGAGCACGCGCGCCCGACCGAGGTACAGCAGCGCGAAGCCATCCCGCGCGTCCGTGATCCGAACGGGCTGATAGCCGCGGTTGAGCACGAGCACCGGCGAGTCCAGACCCGTGCGCGGCGTTGGTGGATGGTTCCGCATCACGACGACCAGGTGGCCTCGAAGACGTCGCGATCGTCGCCGAGGGCGGCCGCACGCGCCACGCGCACGTCGACCTCGCGCGCACCGGCGAGGCGGAGCGCCTCGTCGAGGTAGCCCGCCACCGCGGCCGCGAGGGCGAGGCTGGGCTCGGAGAAGTCCGCGATCTCGAGGCGGCCGTAGCCGCGCCCGACCTTCGCGACCGTGACGCGCCCGGCCTGCAGGTAGCGCTGCCAGACCTCCGGCACGTGCGAGAAGAGGATCTCGGGGGTCTGCGCCTCGCCCGCGAGCGCCTCCGCGGCGCGCGCGGCGGCGCGGCGCGCGAGGAACCGGCCCGCGTCCGCGCACAGCTTGCGATCGCCGCGACCCTCGACGCGATCGATCTGCTCGACGAGCGTGATGGGGCGCGGCGAGGCGTACCACTGGCTCGGGTCGATCCCGCCGGTGAGCGCGTTCCCGAGCACGGGGAGCTCCCGCACGAGCTCGCGCGCGCGGCCCTCGCCGAAGCGCTCGCGCAGGAAGTCCGCGATCTCGACGAGCGCCACGCCCGAGACGCGGGGCGCCGTCGCGCCGCCGCTCTCGTGCGGCGCCGCGAGCTCCATCTCGCGCGCTCGCAGCTGCCGGAGCTCCATCGTCAGCGTGTCGGTGCTCTCGACGATGTCCTCGGGGGGCTCCGCACCGAACGGGACGAGCGCCTCGCCCATCTCCTCCGCGTACTGGTAGCGATCCGCGGGATCCTTCTCGAGCGCCCTGCGCACCACCGCCTCGAGCCGCGGATCCACGGTCACGCCGAGCGACGCGAAGCGCGGGGGCGGCTCGTCCGTGATCGCGCGGCACAGCTCCGGGAACGTCGGCCGCTCGAAGGGGACGCGACCCGCCAGCATCTGGAAGAGGAGCACGCCGACGGCGTAGAGGTCGACCCGCGCGTCCCGCACTCGCCGGCCGAGGATCTGCTCCGGCGACGCGAACGTCGGCGTCCCCATCGTCTTGCCGGAGGGCGTCAGGTCGTCGCTCTGGTCGTTCGCGGAGTCGATGATCGCGGCGACCCCGAAGTCGAAGAGCTTCACGTGGTCGCGCTTGTTGCCCTGGATCGTGAGCATCACGTTCTCGGGCTTCAGATCGCGGTGGATGATCCCTTCGCCGTGCGCGGCGGCGAGCGCCGCGAGCACCTGGCCGGCGATCTTCGCGGCGCGCGTCACGGCGAAGGCGCCGTCGTCGCGGAGCGCCTGCGCGAGGCTCTTTCCGCGCACGTACTCCATCACGGTGTACGGCGCGCCGCTGGGCTCGACGCCCATGTCGAGCACGTCGACGATGTTCTCGTGGCCGACGCTCGCGGCAGCGCGCGCCTCGCGCTGGAAGCGCGCGATCGTCACCCCCTCGTCCGCGAGGTGATGGTGGAGCACCTTCACCGCGACGGTGCGGCCGATCGTGACGTTCTCGGCTTTGTAGACCGTCCCCATCCCGCCGCGGCCGAGCACCCGGCGCAGCCGGTACTTCCCCCCGACCATCGCGCCGACGAGGCTGCGGGGCGAGGCGAAGCTGCGGGGCGCGCCGCCGCTGGGATCGGGCGTCAGCACCGCCTCGTCGTACCCCCCGGCTCGCTGGGTTGCCCCGGCACGACGGTGAGGATAGCTCCGATCGCCGACGCCCCCCAAGCGCCGCGAGCGAAACGACCCGCGTCGCGCGGCCGATGACCGGTCATGCGACCCCTCCTCGCCGTCCTCCTCTCCGCCCTCACCAGCGCCTGCCTCCGGCCGCCGCCCCTCCCCCCGCCGAGCGACGCCGGCGCGCCGCACGACGCCGGCGCCCCGCCGAAGCTCGGGCTCGAGGGGGTGTCCGTGCGCGATCGGGCGGGCGCGGAGTGGCCGCTCGACGCCGTGCCACGGCAGCCCGTCGTCGTGCTCCGCTGGACGACGGCGCCGGCGATCGACCCGGACGAGCCGCCCCCGGTGCACCTGGTCTCCGGGGAGGCGGATGCGGCGCTGCTCGACGATCTGGCGGAGGCCCCGCTGCGCGCCGAGCATCGCGCGCGGATCCTCCCCGCGACGCTCGTCGCCGGCGCGCGCACGTGGGAGCTGCGCGCGGACGCGCGCCTCGCGCCCGGCGCGCACCTCTCGGCGATCGTCGGGGCGTGGCTGCGCTCGTCGTCGGACGACACCCCGATCGCCGAGGCGATCGCGATCCCGCTCACGGTCAGCACCGCCCCGTCGGCCGGCGCGACGGTGACCGCCTCGTGGCCCCCCGCGGGCGCGATGACGGTGTCGCCCGCGCTCGACGAGCTCGCGCTGCGGCTCGATGGCCCGCTCGGTCCCCGCGTCGAGGGCGCGATCGCGCTCCTCGAGGGCGACCGCGCCGAGGACAC
>JAYRVK010001293.1:0-8724 GCA_041918555.1 Sandaracinaceae bacterium | reverse complement strand
TCAACGGCGTGCTCGGCCTGGCCAAGCGCCTCAAGCAGAACCCGCGCGAGCTCGCGGCGAAGGTCGCCGAGCGCCTCGCTGCGCGGGAAGAGATCGCGACGGCCGAGGTCGCAGGCCCGGGCTTCGTGAACCTCCGGCTCGCCGACGGCTGGCTCGCCGAGCGCCTCGGCGCCGCGCTCGCGGACCGCGCGCGCGACGGCGTGCCCGCGGCCGACGCGCCACAGACGGTCGTCGTCGACTTCTCGAGCCCGAACATCGCGAAGCAGATGCACGTCGGGCACCTGCGCTCGACGATCATCGGCGACGCGATCGTCCGCATCCTGCGGTTCGCGGGGCACACCGTCGTCGGCGACAACCACCTCGGGGACTGGGGCACGCAATTCGGCTTGCTCATCGTCGGGATGCGAGAGCACGGCTCGGACGAGGCGCTCCGCGCCGATCCGATCGTGGAGCTCGAGCGCGTGTACCGGCTCGCCAGCGAGCGCGCGAAGACCGACGAGGCCTTCGCCGAGGCCGCGCGCGCCGAGCTCGCGAAGCTCCAGGCCGGCGACGCGGAGAACCACGCGCTCTGGCAGCGCTTCGTCGACGTCAGCAAGGCCAGCCTGAACGCCGTCTACGATCGCCTCGGCGTGCGCTTCGACGAGTGGCTCGGCGAGAGCGCGTACAACGATCGGCTGCCCGGCGTCGTGGCGCTCCTCCTCGAGAAGGGCATCGCGCGCGAGGACGACGGCGCGATCTGCGTGTTCTTCAACGAGCTCGCGGGCGTCGACGCGAAGCTCGCCAAGCAGAAGGTCCCCTTCATCGTCCGCAAGAAGGACGGCGCGTTCCTCTACTCGACGACGGACATCGCGACGGTCCTGTACCGCGAGGAGCGCTGGAGCGCGGCGCGCGCGATCTACGTCGTCGACAAGCGGCAGGGCGGGCACTTCGCGCAGCTCTTCGAGCTGATGCGGCTGCTCGGCGTCGAGATGGCGCTCGAGCACGTCGGCTTCGGGATGGTGCTCGGCCCGGACGGAACGCCGATCAAGACGCGCGACGGCACCGCGCTCACCCTCGCGAGCCTGCTCGACGAGGCCGAGGAGCGCGCCGAGACCAAGATGGTCGAGGAGCTCGGGCTCGATCCGGAGCTCGCGCGCGAGCTGCGCGGCGCGGTGGGCATCGGCGCGGTGAAGTACGCCGACCTCATGCAGAACCGGACGAGCGACTACACGTTCGACTGGGACAAGCTGATCGCGTTCAAGGGCAACGCGGGCCCGTACATCCAGTACATGCACGCGCGCTGCGGCTCGGTGCTCCGCAAGAGCGAGCGCGACGTCGCGACGCTGCGCGGGCCGATCGCGCTCGAGCACGACGCGGAGAAGGCGCTCGCGCGGCAGCTCGTGAAGCTCGCCGACGTGGTCCACGCGGCCGCCGAGACCTCGAACCCGCACTACGTCGCGGCGCACCTCTACGAGCTCGCCGCGAGGGTGAGCACGTTCTGGGAGCACTGCCCCGTGCTCGACGCGGCGCCCGCGCTCCGCGAGAGCCGGCTCGCCCTCGCGGACCTGAGCCGCCGGCAGCTCGCGCGAGGCCTCGCCCTGCTCGGGATCGACGCGCCCGCGCGCATGTAAGGGAAGGCCCTACGGCGCGGACGGCGTCTCCGATCCAGGCTCCCTGAGTCGGCGGACACGAGGGCCTACCGCACCCAACCCAACCCCAAGGTCCTCGGGGGGGTCGCCGACACCCGAGGGCCCGCGTCGCAAGTCGTGGGCTCTCGGGTGTCCGACCCCTCTCGCCGCCGGCCCCTTATCCGAGGGGGCTGCGCGCCCCCTCCCCCAACGCGCGCAGGCGCGCGTCGGGGCGCCCTCGCCCGTCGGCCGGCGCTGCGCGCCGACCTGGGCTCGATGGGCGGGACGATAGCCCCACGGCTCGATCGACTCGAAGCCGCATTCGTGCCGGGTCGGGGTTGTCTCCGATCCGCGGCTTCGGTATGTGGAGTCGATGCTTCGACGCACCACGTACGCGGCGCTCGCGCTGGCTCTCGCCGGCTGCGACGACACCCGGATGATGAGCGGGGACGGCGCGGTGATCCCCGGCACCGACGGCGGCTCGATGATGGGCACGGACGGCGGCTCCATGATGGGCACCGACGCCGGGATGACGCCGCCGCCGAGCCCGCTCGTGGATCCCGCCTGCACCGACGGGATGTTCTCCGAGCCGCTGCCCGATCCGAGCGCGGATCTGTCGGACCTCGAGGCGGGCTTCTCGTCGATGACGCCGCGCGCGTTCATCGAGGCGGTGCTCGGCCGGCGCTACTCGACCGGGCGGGAGCTCGTCGTGAACGGCAACCACCCGTCGATCGGGGACTGCGTGCAAGTCTTCTTGCGCGACTCCGGCTCGCCCCAGGGCGTCTACGGCGAGATGAGCACGATCGTCCACGAGTGCGGCCACTTCTACGATCTCGCGGAGGGCTCGGGCGGCGACGCGGTCTATGTGATCAACGACAGCCCGCTGCGCCTCACCTGCTCGGGCGGCGACACCACGGAGCGCGGCGGCAACACCTTCGCGCGGAGCCGCATCCGCAACGACGCGTTCCAGCCCGCGCGCCCGCCGGGGAGCGGCGGTGACTTCTACGCCGACGTCTACCTCGACGGGAACCCCGACGACGGCACCTTCGAGGGCGGCGATCAGGGCTTCAACTCCGTGCTCGAGGAGACGCTCCAGTACGTCAACTCGATCGCGACGAGCTACGCGTTCACCAACGAGCTCATGACGGGCGGCGCGAGCTCGCAGCGCGACGGAATCCTCACCTTCCTCTGGTACGTGATGCGCTACCTCCGGATGGCGCGGACGGACTTCCCGTCGGCGTACGAGCACCTCTTGAACGGCGACGGCGGGTGCTGGCGCAACGCGATCCTCACGGTTTGGGGCCGCGCGTGGCTCTACCTCGAGGTGAGTCGCGGCATGCCGCACCTCGGGATCGACGACGCGGAGCTCGAGGGGCTCGTGATGAACGCGGAGCTCCTGTCGGAGATCCAGCGCCTGCGGGACGCGGCCGGGTGTTCCGCGCCCTGATCGCCATCGTCGCGTTGGCCGGCGTCGCGTGCGGCGCCACGGAGGAGCGTGTGACCGACGAAGCGACGACCGGCGGCGAGACGAGCGCCGCGCCGCGGCCCGAGGACGTGCCTCGGGTCGGCCCCGCGCGGCTCGGCCTCGCGGGCGCGGAGACGCCCGACGTCGTCCGCTACCTGATGGTGCGCAGCGCGTACGCGCCGCGGCTCGCGCCGGACGGAAGCGCGCTCGCGTACCGCACCGACGTGACCGGCGCGTCGCAGATCTGGATGGTCGGCGGCGACGGCGTGCCCGAGCAGCGCACCTTCGGCGAGCCGATCACGTTCCACGCGTGGTCACCGACGGGCGAGTGGATCGCGTACGGGACGGACCGCGGCGGGAACGAGCGCGAGGGCTTCTACCTGATGACCCCCGACGGCACGCGCGAGCGCGAGCTGCTCGCGCCCTCGGAGGCGTTCCGCAGCTTCGGTGGCTTCTCGCGCGACGGCCGGCGCATCGCGTACGCGACCACCGAGCGCGACGGCGAGTCGTACGACATCCACGTGATGGACGTCGCGACGGGCGAGGACCGGCGCGTCTACGAGGGCCGCCTCGGCCTGTACGTCGCGGCCTGGCGCCCGGACGGCGGCGCGCTCGTGATCGGCGAGACGCGCGGCGAGGACGCGAACGACCTCCACCTCCTCGACCTCGTGACGGGCGCGATGACCACGCTCTTCGCGCCGACCGATGCACCGAGCCAGTACCACTCGATCGAGTGGCTCCCCGACTCGAGCGGCTTCTTCCTGATCACCGACCAGGGGCGCGACTTCACGGGCCTCGCGTTCGTCTCGGCGTCCGACGGCGCGCCGCGCTTCGAGCACACGCCCGAGCGCGACATCGAGGGCCTCGCGCTCTCGCCCGACGGACAGGCGCTGCTCTGGACGGAGAACGAAGGAGGCTTCTCGACGCTCCACGCGCGGCCGCTCGTCGCCGGCGGCGAGATCGCGGTGCCGCCGCTCCCGCGTGGCGTCTACACGGTCGGCTTCGCGGAGCACGCGAACGTCGTGGCGATCACGATCGGCAGCCCGCGGATCCCGGGCGACGTGTGGCGCTGGGATCTGCGCGACGGGTCGGTCCGGCGCGTGACGCGCTCGACGCTCGCGGGCCTCGACCCGGAGCGCCTCGTCGAGCCGAGCGCGGAGTCGTTCGAGGCGCGCGACGGCGTGACGATCCACGGCCTCCTGTACCTCCCGCCCGGCGTCGCGCGGCCGCCGGTGGTGATCGATCTCCACGGCGGGCCGACCGCGCAGGCGCGGCCCGAGTTCACCGCGATCCAGCAGTACCTCATCGCGCGCGGCGTGGCGATCCTCGACCTGAACTTCCGGGGCTCGACGGGCTTCGGCAAGACCTACGCGCGCCTCGACAACGGGCGCCTGCGCCCGAACGCCGTCCGCGACATGCAAGACGCCTTGCGGTGGCTCGAGCGCGACGGCCGCGTCGACGCCTCGCGCGCCGCGGTGATGGGCGCGAGCTACGGCGGCTACCTCGTGTTCGCCGCGCTGACGGAGTTCCCGACGGACTTCCGCGGCGGCGTCTCCTTCGTCGGCGTCAGCAACTGGGTCACCGCGCTCGAGGAGGCGAGCCCCGAGCTCCGCGCGTCCGACCGGCTCGAGTATGGCGACATCGACGACCCCGCGGACCGCGCGTTCTTCGAGCAGCTCTCGCCGATCACGCACATCGATCGCATCGCGCGCCCCTTGCTCGTCTCGCACGGCGCGAACGACCCGCGCGACCCGCCGACCGAGTCCGACCGCTTCGTCGTCGGCGCGCGCGCGCGCGGCGTCGAGGTCGACTACGTCCGCTTCCCGGACGAGGGCCACGGCGTGCGCCACCTCGCGAACCGCGTGCACCTCTACCAGCGCGTGGCCGCGTTCCTCGAGCGCATCCTCGCGCCGTAGACCGCCCGTTTCCGCGCCACACACATTCGCCCCCGGGGATGGTGGGTGTCGTCTGTGGCTCACCGCCCCTCGTGCCGCGGGTGATCCGTCAGAACCAATGCGCGGCCGACTCCGCGGGCATGAGTCGACAGTTCGTGATCCCGTGGTCCTCGACGAGCTGCTTGAAGAGACCGTCGACGAGTAGAACGCCTGAGAGGCCACGCGCTATAAAGATGTTCTCGTCAGCATCGCCTTCGAGGACGATGCGCTCCCATCCCTTCTTGATTCCACCGCCCCGGCATGCGTCGCACCGTGGTGACGGCGGACTCACCCACTGGAGCCCAGACCGAACTTCGTCCAAGGCCGCGCCCGAGCGTTTGGCCCAGACCCGGAAGTACCTGGGCGGTCCACCTTCGATCCACTTGCCGCGATGACGGACCTCGAGGAGCTCAACGGGCTCAAAGCCGAGTAGACCGATCAAGCCTCGGCGCACCCACAGATCCTTGAAGCGCTCGCTAACCAGGAAGCTGTCGCCGGGACCAAAGGCTAGGTCTCCGAACACAGCGCCCCAGGTCTCGAGCTCAGCACGAAGCGGCGGATCCCAGCGGAGCATGCCAATCGGGCCGCCGCACAGTTCGCAGTGTTCTGCGTCGCCGACGTTGTACGGATCGGATTGGACGAAGTCAGTTGTCGCAGCGCCAACTCTCGAACCGCTGCGTTCGAGTTCGTAGATTTGCCGCATCAATCGAAGCCCCGGGGGAAACGCATAGCGAGATCGGGTCGCTCGTACAGAGACCGCAGGTACGCCTCGAACTGCGCTGGAGTCGCGGCCTCGTTTACACGCAACCAGCTGGCAACCTCTTCATCAATCGCCCGATGCCAGTGCTGGTACCCACGGTGGGCTGCTTCATCAGCAGCACGTAGGACGAACCGCGGATCGCGAGCTCGGTAGACCCCCCGAAGAACGGGATGCGCTTGCAAGGCTCTATGGACTCGCCGGGAGATCGCGTGGTGAAGCTGACCGCCACGCGGCGCGTACCTGATCGTCAGGATTGCTACTACAATATACGGTATGAGCTGCCCGATAAACCGCGATATTTCGAAGACATCTCCGCTCGTCGACACCTGGATCGCTTCTCGAATGAAGTCCACGGACCCGAGCACGTTGAGAAGGGCCGGTGGCAGGCTTCCCGACACCATGTCCGCTACCATCTCGATGAGCTCGGAGCGACCCTCCAAGAGCGATTGCCCGGGATGACGACCGGGCGCCGAGTCGGCGAGCGCGTCCAGCAGAGTGGCGCGAACGGCGCGATAGGCGACGTAGAGTGGAGCAATCTCCACCCCCATCGGCCCCATCAAGAGGCGCGGCGACTCCGGAAGCCGGCCAATCGTCGACTCGAGGATCCCCATCACGGTGCCGCGCGTGATCGCCTCGGCCGTGCTCGGCGGCGCCCCGCCGCTCGGCGAGGGAGAGGTCGACGCAGGCGGCTCGCGGCCCATCGCGCGGTCGAGGGAGTGATCGACGAAGTCGATCACGTTGCGCCAGATGTCGAGGGTGTAGACGTCGCCCTCGACCGTGGCGTCCGGAGGCCGGCTCTGGAGCCCGGTGGGGTCGACGAGGTCGAGCGGGCGGTTGCCGACGTAGCTGTAGCCGTTCCAGCTCTGGGCGCTCGCCATCGCGCCGACGATCGGGTCGGGGGTGAGGAAGCGGCGCAGCCGCGGGTCGTAGACGCGGCCGCGCATGTTCACGAGGCCGAGCGCGTCGTCGTGCTCGTGGCCCGTGAAGCCGCGGCCGACACCCGAGGCCGCGGGGGTGGTGGGGTCGGCGAAGGAGCCGTCGTCGCGGAGGCGCCGGCCGAAAGGACTGAACCACTGCCGCTCGACGAGCTCGCCATGCTCGTCGGTCAGGAGCACGACGGAGCCGAGCCCGTCGCGGTGGTAGTGGAGGTGTTTCGTCGGGCTCGCGAGGTTGTCCGTGATCACCTGCGCGACGACGCCCTCGGGCCCGGCGACGTAGTGGTGGTGCTCGACGACGCCGTCCGCGCGCTCGTGGCGCTCGTAGAGCCCGCCGACGTAGCGGACGCGGCGCGTGATGCGTCCGTTCTCGACCGTCACCGCCTCGACGCGCTCGCCCTCGGCGTCGTAGCGGTACTCGACCTCCGTGCCGAGCGACGTGATGCGGCGCGGCAGATCGAAGGGCGTGTACTCCACCACGCGGCCGTCGATCCCGTACGTCTGGCGCCCGAGGCGATCGTAGGCGAGGTCTTGTCCATCGAAGAGCGTCGGGGCGTGCGGGCCCGCGTTGCGGAGCTGCTCGTAGGCGAGCGTGTCGATCGGCGCTCCGCTCACGCGATCGCGCACGACCTCGAGGTTGCCGGTGAGGCCGTACTCGTAGCCGAGCTCGCCGGTGCCCGTCGGCGTCTCGTAGCTCCACACCCGCAAGCGGCCGAGCGAGTCCGGCTCGAAGCGCTCGAGCCGGCCGAGCACCGCGTCCTCGCGCGCCGTGAGCTCGCCGGTGGGGCCGTAGGTCGAGCGCACCTGCGCAAGCGGCTCTCCGTGCCCGGAGACGACGAGGAGGCTCGAGAGTCGCCCCGTTCGATCGTCGTAGGTCCGCGTGCTCCGCGCGCCCGAGGCGCCGGCGCGCTCCACCCGAACGCGTCCGTCGGGGTGGCGCTCCTCGGCGGTCCAGAGCGTCGACGCGCCGCCGCCCGTCACGTCGACGATTCGCTCGAGGTAGCCGCCGCGCCACTGGTACTCGACGGTGAAGCGTCGACCGTTGGCCGCCGGATAGATCACCTGCGAGGGCCGCCCCTCGGCGTCGTAGGTGCGGTCGATCGCGCCGACGTCGTCGAGCTGCCGTGTCAACCTCCCGTGCACGTCGTACTCGAAGCGCACGACGTGCCCGTCGGGGCTCGCCTCGAAGTCGAGCTGTCCGGCGCCGTTCAGCGCTGTGTCCCACTGCCAGAGCGTGGCCTCGCCGTTCGTCGTGCGGGCGAGCGCGCGGCCGAGCTCGTCGTAGACGAACGATGTCTCCTGGCCCTCGGCGTCGCGTGTGAACACGACTTGATCGAACCCGTCGTAGCGGAGCTCGAGCTCGCCGCGCTCGGAGTCGATCACGCGGAGCGCGCGCCCGAGGCGATCCGACTCGAGCACCGAGCGCACCGCGCCCTCGGGCGTGCGCACCGTGCGCTGCACGCCGCGCAGGTCGTAGTCGAACGTCGCGTCCACGTCCTGTGCGGGGCCGGCCTCGGGGACGAGCTGCTCGTGCCCGCGGATCAGCTGGCCTCGCAGGTCGTGCCGGACCGAGCGCCGATTCCCCGCGGGATCCTCGGCCTCCGTGACCACGGCCCACGGACGCCGCGTGTCACCGGTGAAGTCCACGCGGTAGTCGAAGCGCCCAGCGACGCTCGAGGCCGTTCCGTCGTCGAACCGAGTCTCCCGGAGGCGACTCACGCCATCGTAGCGGCCCTCGAACGCGGGGGCCGCCGCGCCCCCGACCTGCGGCAGCGTGACCCGCGCCGCGTTCCCGAGCGCGTCGTAGCCGACGCTCGTGCGGATCCACGTCGTGCCGTCGAACGGCTCGTGCTCGGAGGCGGTGGGGCGGCCGCGCACGTCCGTCGCGATCGCGCGATCGACGATCGCCGCGCCCGAGCGCGTGACCTGCATCCCGACGCCGCTCGCGGTCGGCTCGTAGCCCTGGTCCTCCCACGCGGCCCCCGGCGCGCGCACCCCGCGCGGGCGCCCCACGCCGTCGTAG
>JAYRVK010001292.1:0-12687 GCA_041918555.1 Sandaracinaceae bacterium | reverse complement strand
GCGTGGGCGCGCGCGGCTCCTCGCGCGTGTCGCCGTGGAGCATCGCCGCGACGAGCGCGCCGGCGGAGGCCGCGTCGCGCGCGCTCGCCTCGCCGACGAGCGCGGGGTGGCCCATCGCCTGCCACTCGGTCACGAGCCAGCGGCACAGCCGGCTCTTGCCGATCCCTGCGGGCCCCGAGATCCGCGCGACGCTCGCCTGCCCCTCGTCGAGGGTGCGGCGCGCGAGGTCGCGCAGCAGCAGGAGCTCGATCTCGCGCGCGAGGAGCGGCCCGCTCGGCGAGGGCGCGCCGAAGGACGACGGCTGCGGGGCGAGGACCTCGCAGGCGTCCTCGTCGATCGCTCGCCACAGGAAGCGCGAGAGCGCGGCCGCGTGGGCGCGCGCGATCGCGACTCCGTCGGCGTCGCGCTGGCAGCCCTGTTGTGCCTCCTCGAGCGCGCCGCCCGAGAGCGTCTCGCCGTCGCGCCACGCGCGCCCGCTCCCGACGGCGACGCGATCGGCGGCGATGCGGCACGCGAGGCCCGCCTCCAGCGCGCGCTCGAGCTCGTCGCCCTCGGTGCGCCGCCCGCCGAAGAGGCCGACCGCGTCCTGCGCGAGCAGGAGGAAGAACTCGCCGCCCGCGCCCTCGATCGCGCGCCGCACCGCCTCGCGGTCACGGACGCCGCGTGCCAGGAGCACGACGACTACGCGGAGCTCGTCGGGGCGGAGGCTCCCCCGGCGATCGACCTCGGTGACCGCGCTCGTCTCGCTGGTCGAGAGCTCGGAGGTGCCGTCGACGGGGAGGGCGGCGAGCGCCTCGAGGAGCTCGCTCGCCAGCTGGAAGCGCGAGTCCGGGCTGCGCGTGAGGCAGCGCGCGACCACCGCGGCCTGCCGGGGGCGCACGCCGCGGGCGAGCGACGGGTTCGGGTCGTGGAGGATCGACATCAACGTGCCGACCGCGGTCGGACGCGCGAACGGCGGCGCGCCGGTGACCGCCTCGTAGAGGATCGCCCCCATGGCCCACAAGTCGACGCGGAGATCCACGTCGCGCTCCCCCCGCGCCTGCTCGGGCGCCAGGTACGACAGCGTCCCCACCACCGCGCCCTCGGCGGTGAGCGAGAGCTCCGACGCGATGCGCGCGATGCCGAAGTCCAGGATCTTGACCGCGCCGTCGATACAGCAAAACAAATTGTCCGGTTTGAGGTCGCGGTGGACGACCCCCACGCGGTGCGCCGCGACGAGCCCGCGGCACGCCTGGATCGCCACGTCGAGGACCTCGCGGAGCGTGATGCGGGTACGCCGCAGCCGCGCCGCGAGCGACTCGCCCTCGAGCAGCTCGAACGCGATCCAGGGGCGATCTCCGGCGACGCCGGAGTCGACGACGCGGACCACGTTCGGGTGATCGATCCGGATCGCGGCCTCCCGGTGGAAGCGCGCGATGACCGGACCGGGCGCGCCGAGGTGCGGGACCTTGAGGGCGACGGGGCGGCCCGTCGCGTCGCGCGCGCGGAACACCGTGCCCATCCCGCCGCTGCCGAGGATCGCGTCGACCCGATGCTCACCGATCGCGTCGGGCATGCCGGGGCTCGTGGTCGTCACGTGGGCCGCATGGTAGCGCGCCTCGCCTCGCATGTAGACTGGTGGAGGCCATGCGACTCCCCTTGCGCGCGCTCGCCGCGCTCACCCTCGCCGCGTGCGGCGGCGAGACCACCGTCGTCGTGTCGAGCGCGGAGGCGCTGCGCGAGGCGCTCGACGGCGCGACGTCGGGCACCGTGGTGCAGCTCTCCGCGGGGACCTACGCGGGGAGCTTCACCGTGCCCGCCGGCGTGCGGATCGTGGGCGCCGGGGTCGAGCTCGTCGAGATCGTCGCGCCCACGGACCTCGACGCGCTGCGCGTGACGGGCGGCGCCGACGTCGCGACGCGCGTGAGCGGGCTCTCGATCGCGATCGACGGGGGCATGGGCGTGCGCGCGATCGGCGGTCGCGTCGAGCTCGTCGACGTGTCGATCCGAGGGCCGCGCGGCGCGGGCGCGGGCGTCGCCGATGCCGACGACGTCACGCTGACGCGCGTGCGCGTCGAGGGGCCGGTGACCGAGGCCAGCGCGACGTCGCTCCCGGCGGTGCCGACCTCGGACGCGACGCTGACGCACGGGATCGTGCTCCTGCGGGTCACCCGCGCGGTGCTGACCGACCCGGAGGTGCGCGGGACCGCGCACGCAGGTGTGCTCGCGGTCGACTCCGGGCTCCTCTGGACGGGCGGTCGCGTCGAGGGGGTGCTGGGGAGCGGCGCGATCGCGGTCGGGGGGACCGCGACGATCGGGGGGCTCACCGTCGACCGTGTATTCCGCGGGGTGGGGCTCGTCCCCGCCTACGCGCTCGCGCTCGTCGGGGGCGCGGTGGCGACGACGGATCTGGTGGTGACGGGGAGCGACGACGTCGGCGTGTTCCAGTCCGAGGGGAGCGCGGAGCACGACCGCGTGGATCTCCGCGGCAACGCGTTCGGCGGGCTGTGGACCCAGCTCGCCACGGTCACCGAGGTGCGCGGCGGCAGCCTCGAGGGCAACGGCCTCGTCGGCGTGCACGCCCTCGAGGTGGACGAGCTGACGCTCGTCGACCTCGCGATCACCGGCACGCTCGCGCGGACCCGCGTCGTCGGCGCCGGCTCGCTCGAGGTCGGCGACGGGATCCAGGTGGTCCGGCCGACGCGCGCGACGCTCGGGCGGCTGACGCTCGCGGACAGCGCGCGCGTCGGCCTCCTCGCCGACGGCGGCGGCGGCTCGCTCGCGGGGGTGTCGGTCAGCGAGTCGACGGTGAGCGGTACGGGCGCGCAGCTCGGGGCGATCGCTCAGAACGGCGAGGTCGCCTCGGGCTGGGACGCCGGGATGGAGCGCGACGCCGTGACCACCGCCAACGACGCCGCGTTCGTCGGCGAGCTCGGGATCCTCGGCGTGGTCGCGCCGACGGAGGTGCCGACCGCGGACGCGCTGCGCAGCGCCGGGCTCGACGCGGTCGTCGCGCCGACCGAGTAGCGGGGCGTCCAGCGCGATGGCGATCGTCCGCTCGCGGCGATCAGGGGCAGGGGCCGTTCGAGGCGATGCCCGCGCCCGCGTAGAGCGCGCACCACGGGTGCTCGTACGTGACGCCGTCGCAGCCGCACACCGGCTCGTGGGGCGTGAAGCCGCACGGCGGGGGGGGGACGGCGCACTCGCCCGCGACCCCGCAGCCCGTCGCGGGCCCGGCCTCGGGGTACCAGCACACGGTGCCGTCGGTGCACGGAGGATCGCAGACGACCGCCGCGCACGGCCCGTCGAACGCCTTGCTCGCGCGGGCGCGACGGCGCTCGCAGTCGCTGGCGTAGGTCATGCCGTCGCAGCCGCAGACGGGCTCGCCGCCCGGCGGGCAGAGCTCGGGCACGAGCGAGCAGCGATCCTCGCCGCTGGCGCAGTCTCCCGGCAGCGTCTCGCAGAACTGGTCCGCGCCGCAGCCCGCCGTGCAACCGCTCGGCGCGCCCGCGTCGAGCGCGCCCGCGTCGAGCGCGCCCGCGTCGAGCGCGCCCGCGTCGAGCGGGCTCGCGCCCTCGCACCCCGCGAGCAGCACCACGACCATCGCGACACGGCCCATCGAAGGAGTAGCCTAGCAGCGGTGGTGGGGCGACTGGCACCTCGCGCGCGAGCGCTCGTCCTCGTGGGCCTCGCGGCCGCGTGCGACCCCCCCCCTCTCACCGACGCGGGAGCGCCCGAGGACGCCGGCCCGCCCGACGCGGCGATCGCGCCCGACGCGGGGACCGGCGGCGAGCCCGCCGCGCCGGCGCCGCCCGCGCCGCCCGCGGACGTCGCGCCCGTGGCGCCGCCCGCGCCGCCCGTCGCGAGCGACTGCGGTGCGTGGGCGCCGGTGACGCGGGGCGCGGCGTCTGCGTGCGCCCCGTGGGGAGGAGCTCGCCTCTCGCCGACGTGCGGCGCCGGCCTGGCGCCGCGGTGGTCGGGGTGCGCGGTCGTCGGCGCGCCGTGCCCGACGGGCGAGTGGCCGGCGGAGCTCCCGGCGACCGGCGTGCGCTACGTCGAGGCGGGCGCGAGCGGCGGCGACGGCACGCGCGCGAGGCCCTTCGGCACGATCGCGGACGCGCTCGCCGGCGCGGCGCCGGGCGCGGTGGTCGCGCTGTCCGCCGGGCGCTTCGAGGAGACCGCCGCGCTCCCCGAGGGCGTCGAGCTCCGCGGGCGCTGCGCGAGCGAGACGATCCTCGCGCCGCCGAGCGGGACGGCGGTCACCGCGAGCGGTGGCGCGACGGTCCGCGACCTGACCATCGAGGCCCCCGCGGCGATCCGCTTCGCCGCCGGCACGCTGATCGCGACGGGCGTGCGCCTCGTCGGCGCGGGCACGCAGGGGATCGAGATCTCGGGCGCGGGGCGCCTCGAGCTCTCGGGCGCGCTGATCGAGGGCGCGATGACGAGCACGGGCGCCGAGACGATCACGGTCCGCGACGGCGGCGCGCTGGTGCTGCGCGACACCGTGGTGATCTTCGACGACGGCGTGGGCCTCCGCACGCGCGATCGGGCGACCGCCGCGCTCACCGACGTCGCGATCCTCGGCCCGCGCGGGGACGTGATCACCGGGAGCGCGGCGCGGATCTCGGCGCCGGGCACCACGCTCGAGCGCGTCGCCCTCGGCGGTCGGCTGCTCGTCGAGGGCGCGGGTGTGGCCGACGCCGATCACCTCGCGCTGGTGGACGCGGGCATCGTCGCCGCGACGCTCGGGGCCACCGCGCGCGTGCGGGGGCTCGTCGCGCGTGCGGGAGCGCTGCAGGCGTCTTCGTTCGCACGCGTCGAGGCGTCGGAGGTCCTGGGCTTCGACGATGACGGCTACGGCGTGACGATCGCGGCCTTCGAGGGCGGCAGCCTGAGGCTCGAGCGCGCGCACGTGGAGCTCGCGTCGCTCGCGCTGAGCGTGAGCGACGGATCGCTCGAGCTGGTGGACGCGGTGCTGGCGCCGCCGCCGCCCGAGAGCGGGCACCCCACGGTGAGCGCGTGGGCGTCGGACCTCGTCGTGGAGCGGGTCCGGGTCGGCGCGCGCACGTACCCCGACGCGGTGCCCGTGTGGAGACTCGAGGAGGGCTCCGCGCTCCGCGGGACCGATCTCGACCTCGACGGCGCGGACTCGCACACCGCAGTCCATGCGCGCGGCGCGACGGTGGAGCTCGCGCGCGTGCGCGTGACCGCGGCGTGCCCCTTCGGGATCATCGCGGAGCAGGGCTCCACGGTGACCCTCGAGGATCTCTCGATCGAGCGCCTGAGCGAGGACCACCCGATCGGGTCGTTCCTCACCGACGAGGTCGTGGTGGGCGCGATGGCGCGGACCCAGTCGGCGATCACCGTGCGCCGCGGGCGGGTGACCGACTCGGCGGGGAGCGCCTTCGCCGCGGCGGACGACGGAACGCTCGCGACCCTCGAGGACGTGCGCGTCGAGCGGCTCCGCGGTCGGACGGACCTCGACGGAGACCGCGGGTACGCGCTCCTCGTCCGCGGCGGCGCCCGGATCGAGGCGGCGCGGATCGCGGTCGTGGACGCGCGCAGCGCCGCGTTCCGCGCGATGCACGGGGGCTCCACGCTCGTGCTCGCCGACGCGCGGGTCGACGGCGTCGCGAGCGACGCGCTCGGCCGCGGGGGGCGTGCGCTCGACGTCGGGCGCGGGAGCCGCGCGGAGGTGACGCGGATGGACGCGACGCGCGCGGGAGACGTCGCAATTCTCGTTGCGGGGACCGGCGCGACCGCGCGGCTCGAAGACCTGCGGATCGCCGAGGTGCGCGGGCGCGACGCCGACGGGACGCTCGGACACGGGATCAGCGTGGCGGGCGCGGCCCGCGTGGAGCTCGCGCGGTGCGTGATCGAGGGCGCGCGCGAGCTCGGCGTGGCGGTGTTCGATCCGTTCTCGCGCGTCGAGGGCACGGACCTCGTCGTCGAGGGCGTGCTCCCGCGGGTGTGCGCCGCGACCTCGTGCGCCAGCGCGGGCGGAGGGATCGCGATCGGCGCCTACGACGAGGGCGAGGTCACGCTCGCGCGCTTCGCCCTGCGCGACAACGCCCTGGTCGCGCTCCAGCTCGCGCGCCACGGCGCGGCCGACCTCGCGCACGGCGTGGTCAGCGGGCACCCGGTGGCGGTGAACCTCCAGGTCGAGGGCTACGATCTCGCGCGGCTCACCGACGACGTGCGCTACGTGGACAACGCGCTGACCTTCGACGCCGAGAGCCTCCCCGTTCCGTCGGCCGCGGCCCCCCTCGAGGACTGATAGATTGAGACCGATGACCCGTTGGATCGCGCTCGCTCCGCTCCTCGCCGCGTGTGGCGGCGAGGCCGCGGCCCCGCCACCGAGCGAGCCGCCCCCGCAGGCCCCGAGCACCCCGGCGCCGCCGCCCGATGCGACGCCCGAGTGGCTGCGCGCGCTCCTCGCGTACGATCTCGACGCGCCGGCGACCGACGAGGGCGTCATCGAGCTGGGCGAGCGCCTCGGCGCGCCGGTCACGTGCCCGCAGCCGGGGACCGGGTGCTACGTCGAGCTCACGCTCGCGGGCGTCGTGACGCAGGTCCACGTCGGCGACGACGCGGCGATCCAGGTGTGGGGTCCGATCGAGCCGTTCCAGATGCCGCCCTGGGTCGCGGGCGTCGAAGAGCAGGTCGATCGCAGCTCGCTCACCGCGCTCAACGATCCTGGTACGCGGCCCGATCGGCTGTGGCGGAGCCCGCGCCGCGTGCTGCTCCTGCACGATCACTCGGACCAGCCGTGCGGCGGCTTCTGCCCCGCGATGATGTGGCTCGCGCGGCCGGATCACTCCGCGGCTCGGGGCTACGGCTTCCCCGCCGAGTGAGCGCCTACTCGTCCCCCTCGCCTCGCCTCGACTCGTAGTTGTGCTGCTCGAACTCGAGCATCTGCTGGCGCTGCTCCGGGGTCAGCCCGTTGCGCCACCCGTGGTGCTCCGGGTGCTCGGCCAGGATCGCCTCGATCCGCGCTGCGACGCGCGCCGACGCGGACTCGGGCAGCGCGGGATCGACACCGTGCTCCACGTCGTGCTCGTGCGCGAGCTCGTGCGCGAGCGGGATGAACTCGGTGTAGAAGTTCCGCGCGAGCTCGTAGAACCCGTGCCACTGCGTGTAGTCCGGGCCCATCATGCTCGCGCCGTGGCGCGCGCGCCGTCCCTCGTGGTGCCAGATCTCGAAATAGACGTAGTCCATCTCCTCGTTCATGGGCACCGCGTCGATGACCTCGATCTCGCGCAGGTAGTTGTAGATGTCGCGAGAGGGGACGCCGAATTTCTCGTTATAGAGGTTCACGGCCTCATCGAATTGAACGTAGAAGTTGTTCACCCATGTCTGGGTGTGACACGAGAGGCAGACCGTCTGCATCGCGTCGCGCCGCTGCGCGGGCCCGGGGAGGATCACCTCGTTGGTCTCGGGGTGGGTTATGCCGGCGGGCTGGAACGAGATCGCGGGCCGGAGCGTCCAGCTGATCCTCGCGCCCGGGTCGTGCGTCACCTCGAGGGACTCGTGATTCCCCGAGCCCGCCACCGCGCTCATGTGGCACGTCGCGCAGGTCGGCGCCGCGTTGTAGTCGCGTCCGAGCACCCACTCGCCCGCCGGCGCCTCGATGTTCATCAGGCCGGCCGGCTCGGCGCGATGGAAGGCGATGCCGTGCTTGGACTCCTCGTAGATCTCGTACTGAGGGTGATCGGGGCCCATGTGGCACCGGCCGCAGTTCTCGGGTCGGCGGGCCACCGCCGAGCTGAAGGCGTGCCGGCTGTGGCACGCGGAGCACGAGCCCCACGAGCCGTCGAGGTTGACGCGCCCGATCCCGGTGTTGGGCCAGACGTCCGGGGCGAGGTTGCTCCGGCCGCGTTCGCGGTGCTCTTCGTCGACCAGGCGAACGACCGAGCCGTGGCACTGCTGGCAGCCGCTGTTCGCTGCGGCCGGGCCCTCCGCGAAGCGCCCGAGGAAGTTGTCGAGGGATCCGATGAAGTTCGCGGCCGAGCTGTGCCGCGACTGCTGGTTCTGCCGCGTCTCGTTCGGGTGGCAGCGCGTGCAGGAGCGCGGCGAGACGTTCGCGACGATCTCGCTGCCCTCGTGGTTGAAGATGTCCGGGCGGTCGACGGGCTGGCCGTCGGTGCCTCGCACGAGCCGGATCTCGCGCTCGCCCGCCTCGCCCTCGCCGTTGTGCCAGATGGTCTCCACGAGGAAGCGCGGGTTCTGGAGCGGCTCGACGTCCAGATCGCGCGGGACACCGTGGCAGTCGTAGCACCCGACACCATTGCGCGCGTGCGCGCTGCCCTCCCAGTGCAGCGAGAGGCTCGGGCTCGAGCCGCCTTCGCCCTCGGCGTCGGCCGAGTGGCACTCCATGCAGCTCTGGCTGGACTCCGGCACGATGACCGGCCCGGCCTCGGGAGCGTGGTCCGCGGTGCGTTCGTGGAACGCCACCCACCCGAGGCACACGACGATGACCGCCGACAAGACGATCACGATGGTCTGCTTGGTCCTGAGGTCCATCACGAGCCTCCTGCGACCGCCTCGAGGACGGTCATGCCCACCATCACGAGCACCGCGGCCACCCCGATCCACATCGCGAGCTCCGCGCGCGGCGCCAGCCTCGAGAGGGCGCGATCCACGAAGGGCCAGAACAACGCCAGCGTCCCCAGGGCGCCGAGCAGCAGCACGCCGACCTGCCCCGGAAACAGCTTCAGCCACTGGAAGGTGGCGTAGAAGTACCACTCGGGCTGGATGTGCTCCGGCGTCACGAGCGGGTTCGCCTCCTCCCGCATCTCCGCCGGGAACCCGATCGCGAGGAGGATGAGGACGACGGTGAGGTAGAGGAACACCACGAGCTCCGCCATCGCGTGGCTCGGGAAGAAGTGATACGGACCTTCCACGCGCTGCTTCTGCTCCTCCGCGCGCACGTCCTCGGGGTTCCCCGGGACGTGCACACCGAACTTCCGGATGAGGAAGATGTGCAGGGCCGTCAGCATCGCGAGGGAGGGTGGGAGCAGGAACGTGTGCAGCGCGTACATTCGCGACAACGTGTGATCGTTGACCTCGGATCCGTAGCGCATGAATTCCGCGAGGGGCTCGCCAATCAATGGGATATAGGAATTGATGTTCGCGGCGACCGTGATGCCCCAATACGAGAGCTGCTCGTAGATCAGCGTGTAGCCGGTGAACGCCAGTAGCAGGGTGCAGAGGAGCATCGCGACCCCGGCCATCCAGGTGGCCCACCGGCCTCTGCCCCGGTAGCCGCCGGTGACGAGGACGCGCGTCGCGTGGAGGAAGACGAACAGCACCATGAGGTTCGCGCTCCACATGTGGAGCGATCGGACGAACCAGCCGTAGCGGGCCTCCTCGGTGATGAAGCGGACGGACTCGTAGGCCTCCGCCGGCGCCGCCTCGTAGTAGAAGGCCAAGAGGATCCCGGTCGTGATCTGGATCGCGAAGAAGAACCCGGGGAGGCTGCCCCAGCACCACCACCACCGCTTGATGGAGTGCGGCAGTGGCTCGTCGATCGCCGAGAGGCGGCCCAGCAGGCCTCCCGGGACGATCTCTCTGGGCCGAGGCGCGCTCACCCCACCACCTCCGGCGGGTACTTGAGGAAGAGGAGCTGCTCTCGGACCTCGACCTCGAAGCGGGGCAGCGGGCGCTCGGGCGGACCAGCGGTCGGGTTGCCCTGCTGATCGAAGAAGCCCTGGTGGCACGGGCAGTGGAAGCGCGAGGTCGCGTCGCGCTCCGGGCGGTAGTAGACGCGACAGCCGAGGTGGGTGCACGTCGTGCCGATGGCCAGGATGTGCTCGGGGTCGTGCGAGTCCTGCGTGCGCAGGAGGTAGATCCGCTCACCGCGGGGCGAGCGCACCTCTTTCACGTTCCCGACGGGTACCTCGTCGACGAGGCAGGTGTAGACCGCGATCGGCTCGCCGCGCCGCCGCGGCCACAGGAACCCCGCGCCCACGCCGGCCGCCATCAGCGCGGCGGCCCCGATCGAGGTGCCCATCATCAGCTCGCGGCGGCTCAGCGCGACCGCCGGGCTCGGCTCGGAGGCCTTCGAGGGATCGGGCGACGAACCCACGCTCTCTTCGGGCGCCTCGCGCTCGGACTCGGACATCGCACACCTCCACCGGGAACGACTCCACCCTCCAGCTACGCGCCCGCAGCCTTCCGGCAATGGGGTCTCTCAGATCGTTCGCGCGTCCCCCGCGTCGCAAGGGCGCGTGACTCGACCTCACGCCCTCGTGGCCCTCGTCTGTCTTCTCCTGGCCGGCTCGCCCGCCGCCGCGCAGGAATCGCCGCGCCGCGGGCGCCTCCTCGCGCTCTCGGGCGAGAGCGCGGGCGTCTGGCTCTCGGGCGATCGCGTGTTCGGTCCCTCCGGCGAGTTCCTCAGCGCGTGCGTGGCGGGCGCGGGGTGCGCGCCGGTGATCGAGACGTGGACGTGCGCGCCGCCCTCGTGCCCCGGCTCGGGCGCGGTGCACCGCGTCGATCGATCGATCGCGCACGTGCCCGACTGGCCCGTCGACGTGGACGGCTACGAGCGCGAGCGCGAGCTCCTGAGCGCCGACCCCGCGATCGTCGGGCTCCTGAGCACGCACCCCGAGTACTCGGACTGGGTCGCCCGACGCGACGCCCGGGCCCGCGCCGACGAGCGCGAGCGAATGCGCCACGCGGAGCCCGTGCGCTGGGTCTCGGATCACCGCGAGGACGGCGAGCGCTTCGAGCTCGGGCTCAGCGGCGCCGTCGCGACCCTCGTCGAGACGCCCGGCACGTGGCTCGGCGGGACCGCCTCGCTCGGCCTCGTCTACTACGTCGACGCGGACGCCGCGGAGGACGAGGACGACGAGTTCCTCCTCAACTTCTTCGCCGGCGACGTGATGGGGGTCGAGGCGCGCGCGCACTTCCTCTACCGCGCCGACGGAGGGCAAGAGGCCGAGTGGATCACCGCGATCGGCATGCGCCCCGTGTTCGCGAACCGGGTGGCCGACACGGTGGTGCGCGCGCCGACCTACCTCGGCCTCTTGCTCCCGGAATTCGGGGTGATCCTGCGCCCCGACCGCGCGGCCACTTGGTACGCGGCGTGGGAGGCGCCGGTCTCGTTCCTCGTCGGGCACGACGTGGCGGTCGACGTGGCCGCGCGCGTCTTCGTGATCGACGAGTGGGTCGAGCTCGCGACCGACGCGCCCGAGGACGCGGAGGACCCGGCGGAGGTCGTCTTGATGCTGTCGGCCGGCGTCCGCGTCCCGTGATCGACGCGACGCGCGGAGCTCCGGCGGGGATTGCGCGATCGTCGGTCGCGCCCTAGAGCCGTCGGTCGCGCCCTACGGCCTGCGTTCGGCACGTGCGTCGAGCGTAGGTGGCCCACCGCTTGCTCCTCCTGCGAAGCTCCCGATGAAGGTCGACCAACGAGTCCCCGGCGCGCTCTTCCTCGTGTGCGCGGTGACGCCGATCGCGCTGACGCTCATGGACATGACGCAGGAGGCGCCGCGCGTGCATGCGGCGCGGCTGGTCGTCTCCGTCGGCGCGGTCGCGGGCGGGCTGCTCTCACGGCGCCACCCCGCCCTGGGGCTCCAGGTCCTGCTCGCGGTGGCGACGCCGGCGGTGGCCGTGATCGGCCTCGCCGGCGGCGCCTCCTGGCTCCCGCTGGTGCCGATGGTCGCGGGCTTCTTCCTCGGGGTGCGCGCCGGCCTGCTCTGGGCGATCCCGGCGGTCGCGCTGACGGTGGGGCGACCGATCCTCGACCCGCTCGTGGTGGACGAGCTGTCGCACACGCCGCAGCGCGCGGCGCTCGGCGACGCGACCCTCGTGATGCTCCTGCTGTTCTTTCCCCTGATGGCGCAGCGCGAGCGGGTGCGCCAGCTCGCGGCGCTCGAGGCGGGGCGCCGAGAGGTCGAGGCGTTGAACGAGACGCTCGTCGAGGGACGACTCGCCGAGCGCTCGGCAATGGAGCGCGCACAACACGCGAGCGCGGAGCAGGGCGCCCTCCTCGCACGGATGAGCCACGAGGTCCGGACCCCGCTGGCGGCGATCCAGGGCCTCGTCGGGCTGCTGCGCGAGGAGTCGCTCCCGGCCCGGGCGGGGCAGATCGCCGAGAGCATCGGCGCCTCCACCGGGGCGCTCCGGCAATTGGTCGACGACATGCTCGACCTGGCGCGGCTCGACGCGGGGCGGCTCGAGATCGAGCGCATCCCGATCGATCCCCGCGCGGTCCTCGAGGACGCGGTCGATCTCTTCGCCGGGGCTGCCGGCGGCCGTGGGATCGAGCTCGTCCAGTGGGCCTCGCCCGAGGTGCCGGAGCGAGTGCTCGGCGACCCGACCCGGCTCGCCCAGGTGCTGGGCAATCTGGTCGGCAACGCGCTCCGTTTCACGGAGCGCGGACACGTCGCGATCACCGCCGAGGCGCGGGACGGCGGCGTGATGTACGCGGTGACGGACACCGGCATCGGGATGAGCGAGGAGCGGGCGGCCAAGCTCTTCCGGCCCTTCGAGCAGGGCTCCGCCGACGTCCAGCGTCGCTTCGGCGGCAGCGGGCTCGGGCTCTACCTGGTGCGAGAGATCGTGGCCGCGATGGGGGGACGCATCGAGGTCTCCTCGGCGCTCGGGGTGGGGACGCGCTTCGAGGTCTGGGTGCCCACCGAGAGCGCTCCCCAGAGCGACGAGCGCGACGACGCGCGCGCGTGGGCGGCCGCGGGGGTCGCCCTG
>JAYRVK010001291.1:0-5606 GCA_041918555.1 Sandaracinaceae bacterium | reverse complement strand
CGGGCGGCGCCGGCACCGGGAGGTCGAGGCTCGCGAAGGGATCGTCGAGCGCCGCGTCGGGGGGGGTCGAGTCGAGCGCGGACCTCGGCGTGCCCGGGAGGGTGCCGCCCTTCTTCAGCCCGGCCTTCGGCGCGAGGAACGGATCGAGGTCCGCGGC
Source organism: Sandaracinaceae bacterium (assembly GCA_041918555.1). Classification (GTDB taxonomy): domain Bacteria; phylum Myxococcota_A; class Polyangia; order Polyangiales; family Sandaracinaceae; genus JACKEC01. The sequence goes on along the minus strand of JAYRVK010001291.1, from coordinate 5,449 downwards.
GAAGGGGCTCGAGAGCTCGGGGGGCGCGAGGTCGTCGAGCGCGCTCGTCGCCGCGTGCGCGGCCGTCGGCTCGAGCTCGTCGAGCTCGATGTCGAGCGTGCTCTTGGGCGTGGTGACCGTGACGACGGGAGCCGGCTTGATCGACCTCACGTCGACCACGCTGGTGGGCGCCGCGTCGAGCTCGTCGAGGCTCGCGACGCGCGTGGGCGTGTCGGGGAGCGCGGGCATCGCGGGCGGGACCACGCTCGGCCGCGCGGGCCGCACGGGCGGGAGGTCCGACGCGGGCCGCTCCTCCGGCGCGAACGCGGGCTGCTGCGGCACGCCGAGCATCGTGCGGCTCTTCGCGCGCACCTTCCGGCGCGCCTCGACCTCCTCGCGCGACATCTTCTTGAGCGCGACCTTCCCGAGCGCGCGCGCGGGCGCCGCGCTCGCGGCCCCGCCGATCGTGTACCCGTGGATCGCCGCGCCCTGCGCGACGACGAGGTCGGGGTCGATGTCCGACCTGGGCACGCGGCCGAAGTAGCTCTCGACCATCTGCTGGATGACCGGCATGCGCGTCATCCCGCCGACGAGGATCACGCTGTCGAGGTCGCGCGTCCTGAGCCCGGCGTTGGACAGGGCCTCGTCGCAGACCTGGAACGTGCGCTGGACGAGCGGGGTCGCGATGGTCTCGAGCTCGCTCCGTGTCAACGAGAATTGCAGATCGAGCGCGGCGCCGCCCTTGCCGTGGGTGAGCTCCTCCACCGTGAGCTGCGTCGCGAGCTCGCTCGAGAGCTGGCACTTGGCCCACTCGCCGGCGGCCTTCAGGCGCTCGAAGGCCTGCGCGTCGGTCCGCGGATCCCAGCCGTGCTGGGTGAGGAACGCGTCGCACATCGCGTTCGCGACCGCGCCGTCGAGGTCCTCGCCGCCGAGGAAGGTGTCACCCGCGGTGGCGCGGACCTCGAACACGTCGTCGTCGAGCTCGAGGACCGTGATGTCGAACGTGCCCCCGCCGAGGTCGTACACCGCGATCTTCTCGCGCGCGCCCTTGCCGAAGCCGTACGCGAGCGCGGCCGCGGTCGGCTCGTTGATGATCCGCAGCACGTCGAGCCCGGCGACCTTGCCCGCGGCCTTCGTCGCGCTCCGCTGGAGCTCGTTGAAGTTGGCGGGCACCGTGATCACCGCGCGCTCGCACGTCACGCCGAGGGCCGCCTCGGCGTTGCGGCGGAGCTGGCGGAGCACCATCGCGCTGATCTCGGCGAGCGCGTACTTCCCGCGCCGGACCTCGACCACGGTGGAGCCGTGCTTGCTCTTCGAGAGCTGGAACGCGAACCGCTCGCGCGCCTTCCTCACCTCGGAGCTCTCGAAGGGCCGCCCGATCAGGCGCTTGATCGCGTAGACCGTGTTGGCCGCGTCGACGAGCCGGCGCTCGCGCGCCTCGTAGCCGATCAGCGTCTCGCCGTTCGGATGGAACGAGACCACGGACGGCACGAGGCGCCGCCCCTCCGCGTCGGTGAGGACGGTGGCCTGACCGCCATCGGCGACCGCCACCACCGAGTTGGTCGTGCCCAGATCGATGCCGAGGACCGGGCCCTGGCTCACACCGTCACCATCGCACGGAACATTGCCGCACTGGGGACCCGCCGAGTCAAGTCGCCGCGCGCGGGGGTAGCCGGGGCCACGGACCTTGCTATGGCCAGGTCATGGCGAAGCTCCCTCCGTGGGCGACGGACCTCGGCCTGCTCGTGCTGCGCGCGGCGCTGGGCGCGATGATGCTCGTCGAGCATGGGCTGCCCAAGCTCCTGACCTTCTCGGAGCGCATGCACCGCTTCCCGGATCCGCTCGGCGTGGGGAGCCCGGCCAGCCTCTCGCTCGCGATCGTCGGCGAGGTCTTCGCGTCGGGGCTGCTCGCGATCGGGCTCGGCACGCGCGCGGCGGCGATCCCGTTCCTCGTCACGATGCTGGTGGCCGCGCTCGTCGTGCACGCGGGCGACCCGCTCTCGGACCGCGAGCTCGCGCTGCTGTATGCGGCCGGTGCGCTGACCGTGCTCCTCGTCGGCCCGGGCCGCCTCTCGCTCGACGGCTGGATCGCGAAGCGACGGACGAAGACCGCCGACGCGAAGTGACCGCAGTCACTCCTCCGACGCGGGGAGGGAGCCCTTCGGCGCGTCGCGCCGCCCGCGGGCGCCCTCGCGGACGAAGCGCGCGGTGCGCGTTCCGAGCCGGATCGCGTCCTCGATGATCAGGTAGAGGGAGGGCACGAGGGTGAGCGTGATGAAGGTCGCGAACATCACGCCGAACCCGAGGCTCAAGGCCATCGGGATCAGGAAGCGCGCGCCCACGGAGGTCTCGAGGATCATCGGGGCGAGGCCGAGGAACGTCGTGAGCGACGTGAGGATGATCGGCCGGAAGCGCCGCGTCCCTGCGGCCACGACCGCGTCGAGCACGCCGAGGCGCTCGTCGCGCCGGAAGTCGTTGATCGCCGAGACCAGCACGAGCGAGTCGTTGACGGCGACGCCGGCGAGCGCGACGAAGCCCATCATGCTCATCAGGCTCATGTTGTAGCCGAGCATCAGGTGGCCGAGCAGCGCGCCGACGAACCCGAACGGGATCGCGATCGCGATGATCAGCGGCTGCAGCCAGCTCTTGAAGGCGATCGCGAGCAGCGCGAACATCGCGAGGAGCGCGAGGAGGAACCCGCGGCCGAGGGCGCCCATCGTCTCTCCTTGCCGGCGCGCGTCGCCGCCGGGCTCGATCCGCAGGCCCGGGTACTCGCGCAGCAGCCGCGGGACGAGCTCCGCCAGCGCCTGCTGCTGCACGCGGCTCGCGTTGGTCCCGAACTCGACCGACGCGGTGACGTTGGCGCGGCGGCGCCCCTCGAGCCGGGTGATCTCGGTGTAGCTGCGACCGCGACGGACGTCGGCCGCTTCGCTGAGCGGGATCTCGCCTCCGTCGGGGGTCGCCAGGACCATCTGCTCGACGTCGGCGAGCGACTGGCGCTCCGCCTCGGGGCGGCGGACGAACACGCGGATCTCGTCGCGGCCGCGCTGCTCGCGCAGCGCCTCGGCGCCGAAGAAGGCGTTGCGCAGCTGCGACGCGAGCATCTGCTCGGTGATGCCGCGCGCGCGCGCCTCGGGCCGCAGGGTGAAGTCGAGCTGCTCCTTGCCCTCGCGGAACCCGTCGTCGATGTCGCGTACGCCGGCGTAGCCGCGGAGCTCCGCGGCCATGTGGGCCGACGCGCGCTCGAGCACGTCGTGGCGCGGGGGGCTGAGCTGTAAGTCGAGGTCCGCGCCGCCGGGCCCGCCCGTGCTGTACTGGAACTGGATCGAGTCGACCCCGGGCACTTGGCCGAGGCGCGCGCGCCAGGCCTCGGCGAGCTCGCGCGCGGTGAACGCGCGGTCGTCGGTCGGGACGAGGAGCACCGCGACCTCCGCCACGTGGCCCCCCGCGGAGGTGGACATGCCGCCGCGCGGGCCGCCGCCGCCGCCCGCCCCGCGGGCGCCGAGGAGGGCGAAGCGCCCGCGCACGACCTGCTCTCCGCGCCCGCGATCGAGCTCGGCGATCACCTCCCGCGACACCGCGAGCACGCGCCGTTGGACCCGCTCGGTCTCGGCGGCGGGCGTCCCGAACGGCATGGTCACCGTCGCCGTCACGATGTCGCTGTCGATCTTCGGGAAGAACTCCCACTCCACGCGGCCGCCCGCGACCACGCCGATCGACATCGCGAGCATCGCGGCGCACGTGGCGAGCGTCGCGTAGCGGTGCCGCAGCGCGAAGGCGAGCACCGGGCGGTAGGTCTTCTCGATCAGCCACTCGATCAGCTCGCTGAAGCGCTGTTGAAGGCGCTGGATCGTCTTGCTGTACGTGCAGACCAGGACCGCCGCGCAGAGCCCGAAGAGGAACGCGAGGGGGAAGAGCCACTCCCCCGTGATGCGGTACGCGATCGGGTTCGCGAGGCCGAGCAGGATCGTGAAGCCCCAGAGCCACTTCCGCGTCGCGTCGAGGTGCGCGAGGTGCGCGGGGAGCGAGAGCATCGCCTCGCCGAGCGAGAGCAAGAGCACGAGGATCACGACGATCGGGATCTGCATGAAGAACTTCCCGAAGGTCCCCGGCACGAGCAGGAGCGGGACGAAGAAGATGCAGGTCGTGAGGATCGCGAAGCAGACCGGCGCGAAGACCTCTTTCACCCCCTGGATCGCCGCCTCCATCGGCGGCACGCCCTTCTTGCGCAGCGTGTGGACCGCCTCGCCGACGACGATGGCGTCGTCGACGACCATCCCGAGCGTGAGGATGAACGCGAAGAGCGAGATCATGTTGATCGACGCGTTCGGGACGAGCGGCAGGAACAGCATCGAGCCGACGAAGGAGATGGGGATGCCGATCGTCACCCAGAACGCCAGCCGGATCTCGAGGAACAGGCCCAGGCACACGAGCACGAGGACGAGGCCCATGTAGGCGTTGTCGAGCAAGAGCTCGATCCGCTGCTCGTAGAACTCGGAGCGGTCGTTCCAGGTCGCGAAGTGGATGCCCGGGGGGAGGCTCGGCTCGTGCTCCTCGATGTAGTCGTGGACGGTGGCCGCGATGTCGAGGGGGGTCTGGTTGCCGACGCGGAACACCTGGACCATCACCGCGCGCTGGCCGTTGTAGGAGGCCGCGGTGTCGATCTCGCGGAATCCGTCGACGACCTCACCGAGATCGCCGACGGTGATCCGCGAACCGTCGGGCCGCATGCGGACGACGATGTCCTCGAACTCGCTCGCGCGGTCGCGCCGCTCCGTCGTGCGGATCAGGATCTCTCCGCCCGTGGTGCGGAGCGCGCCGCCGGGGAGATCGATCGAGGCCGCGCGGATCGCGTCGGCGACATCGCGGTGGGTGAGGCCGAACGCGCGCAAGCGCTCTTGCGAGATCTCGACCGAGATCTCGAGCGGGCGGATCCCGCCGAGCTCCACGGTCGTGATGTTCTCCTCCGCGAGGAGGTCGTCGCGCACGCGCTCGGCGAGGGCGCGGAGCGCGGCCTCGTCGGCGTCGCCGTACACCACGACGGAGATCACCTCGCCGCGGAGCTGGGGGCGGGCCACGACGGGCTCCTCCACGTCCGCGGGGAAGCTGGTGATGCGGTCGACCGCGCTCTTGATGTCGGCGAGCACGCGGTCGCCGTCGGCGCCGAGCAGGAGCTCGCACGTGATGACGCCGACCCCCTCGGCGGCGGTCGCGCTGACCTCCTTGATCCCGTCGACCGCGCGCACCGCCTCCTCGACGGGGAGGATGACGCCCTGCTCGACCTCCTCGGGCGAGGCGCCGGGGTAGGGGATGTTGATCACCACGAGGTCGAGCTCGAACTCGGGGAAGACCTCTTGCTTGATGCGCGGGAGCGAGAGCAGGCCCCCGACGAGCAACAGCAGCATGACTACGTTGGCCGCGACGGAATTGCCGGCCATCCACGCCAGGACGCCCTTCCGTGGGGCGCCCT
>JAYRVK010001290.1:0-7674 GCA_041918555.1 Sandaracinaceae bacterium | reverse complement strand
TCGTCGGCCTCGACGACGTCGCGCGGCGCGTCGTCGGCCTCGTCGTGGACCGCGAAGATCCGGACCTCGTCCCGCGCCGGCCCGGCGTCGAGCAGCTCCTCGGGCAGCTCGTAGTCCTGCATCGTGCGGTCGTCGGCCGGCTCGTCCTGGTCGAAGGTGTCCTCGCGCGGGGGCTCGTCCTCGATCGGCTCGTCCTCGTCGGCCCACGCCTCCGCGGCGGGCATCTGCAAGTCTTCTTGCGCTTCCTCGGGCGCGAGCTCGACGGCGAGGACGAGCCGCGGCGTGCCGTCCACGACCCGCAGGTCGACCGACGCGAGCTGCCCGCGCGGGGCCGCGCCGGCGCCCTCGAGGGTGACGCCCATCCCGATGCGCAGGAACGGCAGCTCCTGCTCGACGGTGAGCCAGCGCGCCTCGTGCTCGATGATCTCCGCCTCGATCGGCGTCGCGACGCCGTCGAGGTGGAGCCGCGCGACGGCGGCCGCGTCCCCGCGCAGGTGGCGCACCAACGACCGCAAGCTCTCTTGCACGTGCTCGTCCACCGGATCGAAGCGGATCCCGAACTCGCCGCTGCGCTCCCCCGCGTCGTGGGCCCACACGACCTCCCCGTCGACCGCGATCTCCTCGCCCGTCGGCGGGCCCTCGAAGGTGCAGCGGAGCCGGTCGCCCACCTCGGGGAGGTAGTCCGCGCGGAGCGCGAGCCCGCCGGTCGAGATGTCCACGCCGTCGGCGTCGAAGGGCTCCTCGTAGTCCTCGTGCGCGAGGCGGATGAAGAGGTCCAGGGGTACTCGGGTCGCGTGGGCACGCCGTTCGGTCTTCGCCGGTTGCATGGGCACGGGCATGCCGGACCTCGGGCCGGAGGGTCCAGTTTTCGGCAACGTGGGGTCCCCCGGCCCGCCCCGGGTCGCGTACCCTCGCGTGGCTCCCGGGAGGTGTCTCGATGTTCGAGTGGAGTGAGCAGCACCGTCAGATCCGCGGCTTCGTGCGCAAGTTCGTGGAGGCCGAGATCGTCCCGCGCCGCGAGGCGATCGAGTTCGGCGACGAGCCGCCCTACGGCGTCCTGCGCAAGATGATGAGCACGTTCGGCGTCGGCGAGATGGCCAAGGCGCAGTTCGAGAAGGAGCTCGCGCGCGAGAAGGCGGGCGAGGCCCGGGCCGAGAAGAGGTCCGGCCGGCGCGACAAGTTCTCCGCCGGCGCCGCCGACGCGATGGCGATGCGGCTCATCCCGATCATCGAGCTCTCGCGGCACAGCCCGGGGATGGTCACCGCGCTCGGCGTGAGCATGGGCCTCACCGCGAACGCGATCGCCAAGCGCGGGACCATCGCGCAGAAGGAGCGGTTCGTCCCGCCGCTCCTCACCCTCGAGAAGGTCGGCGCGTGGGCGATCACCGAGCCGGGCTCGGGCTCGGACGCGTTCGGGGCGATGCGCTCGACCGCGCGGCGCGACGGAGACGGCTACGTCCTCAACGGCAGCAAGACGTTCATCACGAACGGCCCGCACGCCGACACCATCGTGTTCATCTGCAAGCTCGATGAAGGCAACCCGCCCGCCGAGCGCAAGATCCTGAGCTTCGTCCTCGACGGCGACACGCCCGGGCTGACCAAGAGCAAGCCGCTCCGCAAGATGGGCCTGCACGCCTCGCCGACCGGCGAGCTCTTCCTCGAGGACGTCCGCGTGCCGCGCGACCGGCTGATCGGCGAGGACGAGGACGCGGGCTCGCGCAGCGGCGCCAAGGCCACGTTCACCGCGGAGCGCACCGGCGTCGCCGCGATGGCGCTCGGGATCGTCGAGCGGTGCCTCGAGCTCTCGCTCGACTACGCGCGCACGCGCGTCCAGTTCGGCCGGCCCATCGGGGAGTTCCAGCTCATCCAGCTCAAGCTCGCACAGATGCAGGTCGCCAAGTCGAACATCGAGAACATGGTGTTCCGCATGATCGAGATGGAGGGCTGGGGCCTCTCGATGGAGCTCGCGGAGGCGAGCGCGTGCAAGTTGTATTGCGCACGCGCGGCGATGGACGTCGCGCTCGAGGCGGTGCAGCTCTTCGGCGGCAACGGCTACATGGCCGAGTACCACGTCGAGCAGCTCTGCCGCGACGCCAAGGTGCTCCAGATCTACGGCGGGACCGACGAGATCCAGATCTCGCAGATCGCACGCTCGCTCCTGGGCCCGACTTAGGGTAGCCCCCGCGCATGGGTGTGCGGCTCCTCGTCCGATCGTGCTGGGCGTCGGGCTCGGACGACGACCGGGTCTACGAGTTCGATCAGACGCGCATCACCATCGGGCGCGGCCGGGGCGCCGACGTGCGCCTCCCCCACCGCGCGGTCAGCGTGCGGCACGCGACGATCGAGGCGGCCGGCACCGCCTACACGATCGTCGATCACGAGACGACCAACGGCACGCTCGTGCAGGGCGCGCGCGTCGTCGCGGGTCGCCCCAAGCCGCTCCGCGACGGGGATCGGATCGAGCTCGGAGGGTTCACGATCCGCTTCGTCGCCCACGTGCCGGTCACCACCACGACGTCCGCCGAGCGCACGGCCTCGCTGGCGCGGCGCCTCGTCCGCGACTCCCTCGGCGCGAGCGCGACGGCGAGCGCGCCGACGCTGACGGTGCTCAACGGGCCGGGCGAGGGGACGCGCGTCGAGCTCCCGGAGCCGCCCGCGCGCCTCGTGATCGGGCGCGGCGAGGCGTGCGAGCTCGCGATCGACGACGCCGACCTCTCGCGCGAGCACGCGGAGATCGAGGTCGGCCTCGACGGAGCGCGCGTGCGCGATCTGGGCAGCAAGAACGGGGTGTGGATCGGCGAGCGCCGGATCGACGAGCGCGTGCTGAGCGATCGCGACGAGCTCCGCGTGGGCGCGACGATGCTGCGCTTCGAGGACCCGGCGGGGTCGGAGATCGGCGCGCTCGAGGAGGGCGAGGACCTCGCCGTGGAGCCGCCGCGCTACGAGGAGCCCGCGCCGCCCGCCGCGCCACCGCCGGAGACGCCGAGCCCGGAGGCGCCGCCGCCCGCGCCCGCGCCGCGCGAGCGCAAGGCCAGCTCCGTCGCGCCGGCGGACATGGTGATCTACGTCCTCGCGTCCGTCGTGTTCGCGCTGAGCATCCTGGGCTTGATCTGGCTCTTGCGCTCCGGTTGATGCGCGAAGCCGCGCGTGATAGCGCGGTGGGGTTGAAGAGGGGGGGCGTCGTCGCCGTCCCAGGAGCACGGACGCGCCGATGAACCGCGACAGCATCTTCCTCTGTCTTCTCCTCGCCCTCACCCTCGCGCCGGGCTGCGGCCCGCAGCGCGAGCGCTGGACGCCGCAGTCCGGCGGCGCGGTCGCGACCACCGGCGCAGGCGAGACGGTCGCCGCGACCGGCGTCGTCGCGAGCGGCACGCCGCGCGAGCAGCTCGATCAGCTCGACGGGATCCTGCGCGGGCAGGGCATGACGGCGGTCGGCCCCGCGCAGCACGGGAACCTCCCTTCGGACGGCCTGCTCGCGTACGCGGTCGATGCGCTCCCGAGCGCCTGCTACACGGTCTCCGTCTTCGGCGAGGACCCGAGCCAGAACATCGACATCATCGTGCTCGACCCGTTCGGCCGGAACGTCGCGCACCACGTGCGGCCGGACAACCACCCGTGGGTGAGCTTCTGCGCCGCCGCGGGCGGTCGCTTCATCGCGCGCGTGCAGATGGTCTCGGGCGCCGGCGGCTACTTCTACGCGGCGTACCAGGGCCCGGCGAACCGGCGCATGGAGCTCTCGAGCTTCTTCGGCGACACGCCCGAGGTGACGGTGCAGACCGCGTCGATGGACGCGCAGACGCAGCAGCGGCTGGGCGCGCTCGACCAGCGCCTCTCGACCCAGGGCTACTCGCGCGTGGGCGAGCCGTCGGGCGTGATCCTCAGCACCCCGGATCCGCGCGACTTCCAGCTCAACCTCCAGCAGGGCCAGTGCTACGCGTTCGCGACGCTCGGGGGTCCCGGCGCGATCGACACCGACGTGTTCCTCAACGACTCGGGCGGGCAGCGGATCGAGGCCGACACCGCGAGCGCCATCGACGCGACCATCGAGCACTGCGCGCAGGTCACCGGCTCGTACGTGCTGCAGGTGCGGATGTACTCGGGGAGCGGCCCGCTCTTCACGGTCGGCTACGTGCGCCAGACGGGCCAGGCCGTGGCGACGGAGCAGCCCGTCATCGCGACCACCTCGACGGCCGGCGCGAGCCTCGAGGAGAACATGGCGCTCCTCGACGCCGACATGCGCGCGCGCGGCTACGAGAGCTACGGCGCGCAGCAGACCGGCCGGCTCGATCAGGGCGCGAACCGCAACTTCGAGATCCAGCTCGAGGGCGGCCGCTGCTACGCGATCCTCGCGGTCGGCGACTCGGCCGTGCGCAACCTCGATCTCCTGCTGCTCGGCCCGAACGGGCGGACCGTCGACAGCGACGCCGCGAACGACGCGCGGCCGACCGTGCGCGTCTGTCCGCAGACCAGCGGCAACTACTACATGCAGGTCCAGATGACGGAGGGCGCGGGCGCCTACGTCTACAAGCCGTACCGCTGGCCGCGGGGCACGCGCGGGCCGTTCGGGCTCGAGGGCGTCACGTGGGTGCGCCTCTCCGAGGTGACCGCGCTCCTCGGCGTCGAGGGCTACGAGCCCGACCCCGGGTTCACCCCCGGCAACGGCCGGCTGCGCCGCGAGGGCGCGTCGGCCTCGCACGAGGTCGAGCTCACGCAGGGCCAGTGCTACGCGATCGTCGCGGTGGGCGGCGAGGGCATCACCGACCTCGACGTCACGCTCGCGCGCGGGAGCACGCAGCTCGCGAGCGACTTCGGCAGCGCGAACGCGTTCCCGTCCGTGCGCCACTGCGCGCAGAGCGACGGGCGCCACACGATCCAGATCACCGCCGCGGTGGGCTCTGGCGCGTACCACTACCAGATCTTCTCGCGCGCCGCGGGCGGCTAGAGATCCAGGCCCGGGTCGGGGAACGCGGCGGTGCACCGCGCGACGCCCGCCTCGTCGATCGGAGCGTCCGCCAGCGTCGGCGGCTCCATGAAGGGCGGGCTCTCGAAGTCGAACATGTCGAGGAGCGGCCACGCGTTCGCGTCGCGCCCGGTGATCGCGGGGAGGCCGAAGCGCGCCTGGACGAGGCGGAGCACGCTCGTGAGATCGGTGACGCGGTCGCTCACGTAGCCCGCGCGCGACCAGGGGCTGATCACGAAGAGCGGGACGCGGAAGCCGTAGCGCTCGTACTCGTCGTCGGCGAACTCGCCGGCGTCGTCGGGCGGGTGGTCGCCCGGGCTGCACGCCTCGGGCGGCGGCACGTGATCGTAGAAGCCCCCGTGCTCGTCGTACGAAGACGATCGCGGTCTCGGGCCAGATCGGGCTCGCCATGACCGAGGTCACGAGCCGGCGCACCCACGCCTGCCCGAACTGCGGGTTCGCGGGCGGGTGCTCGTCGGTGGCCACCGTGCGATCGCCTGCCGCTTCGAAGCGGGGATCGACGTAGACGACCGGCGGCAGCGTGCCCGCCGCGAGGTCGTCCCAGAATTCCTCGATGGGCCGGGCGCGCTCGCGGCGCCGCGGGTGCAGCGCGTAGCCCGGGTAGGTGCCCCAGATCACCGGCACGGACTCGTAGTACACGCGCCACTCGATGCCCGCGCGGTCGAGCTGCATGAGGACGTTGTACTCGCCGTCCACGCGCGAGTCGTCGATCGAGCCGTTCGTCGTGCGCCCGACCGCCGAGGCGCCGAGGAAGAAGAGGCGGTTCACGAGCGTGGGCCCGAGCACCGAGCAGTGGTGGTGATCGCTGAACGCGAAGGTCTGCGCGAGATCCCAGTAGAACGGGAGGTCGCTGCCGCCGAGGTAGCCCATCGCGCGCGCGCCGTCCGGCTCGTTGGTCGTCACGAAGCCGTCGTTGAGCCCGCCGTCGTACTGCCGGTGGCTGCCCCGCCAGCTGTGGGTCACGTCCTCGATGCAGTACGCGTCCGTGTGGAACGCGGCGATCGGCGCGCCCGTCGAGTCGGGGTTCGACGCGCCCTCGGGGATGCCGTCCACCCCGGGCATGGTGCCGAAGTAGTGATCGAAGCTCCGGTTCTCCTGCATCAGGAGGATGAAGCGCTGGATCGGGATCGCGTCGCCGACGGGGTGCTCCTCGCCGATCGTCTCGTGCGCGAACGCGCCGGGCCCGTACGTGCACGCCGCGCGGTTCGCCGCGGCCTCGGCCTCCGGGATGCGCGTGATCGGCCCCGCGTCGTAGCCGGGCGGTGGTCCCGCGTCGCGCGGCGCGGGCGGCGGACCCGCGTCGACTCCGATCCCCGCGTCCACGGTCGGCTCACCGCCGCACGAGGGCGGGCGTCGGAGGGAGGCGGCGCACGCCGCGCCTAGTTGAACGAGGACTCGCCGCCGCTGGTGTTCAGGGCCGAGCAGTCGAGCTGCCCGTTCTCCTGGCACGTGCACGTGTTCGAGTAGTCGGGCGGCTCTTGGTAGGTGCTGCCCGTCGCGTGGTGGTGGTTGCCGTGACCGCAGCCGCTGCCGCAGCCGGCGAGGACCCCGAGGGCCAGGAACAGGGGAGCCAGCAAGGCGATGATTCGCATGGCCGGGAGCTTACCCGATTCCGCGCCGACGCAAACCCCGTGTGTGGGGGGGCTCAACGGTCCCGCTCGAGGAGCCGCCGGAGCCTCCCGAGGCCCCGCTTCGCGAGGTGCTTCACCCGCTCGCGCCGGCCGGTCCGGGTCTCGATGCGCACCGCTTCGAACGCGCGCCGCAGCCGTCCCCGCTCGTCCGCGGTGAGGGCGACCGCGGCGGCGCCCGCGTTGCTCTGGGCTTGCGCCGCGGTGCGGGCGCCGGCGATCACCGAGGTCACGCCTGGCTCGCCGAGCAGCCAAGCGAGCGCGGCCTGCGAGAGGCTCGCGCCGCGCGCGCGGGCGATGGGCGCGAGGCTCGCCTCGATCGCGGCGTGGATCGCGCGGAGGTTCTCCTCGCGGTACTTCGGATCCCCGCCCCGCCAGTCGTCGGCGTCGAGGCGGCGGCCCCCGAGCAGCGAGCCCGCGAGGAGCCCTTGGGCGAGCGGAGAGAAGGCGAGGAACGCGCAGCCGAGCGCCCGGCACGCGGGGAGCTTCTCGCGCTCGGCGTCTCGCTCGAGCAAGTTGTATTGCTCCTGCGCGCTGAACAGTCCGACCTCGCCGAGCGCGGCCGTGGCCTCGCGGAGCTCCGCGGCCGAGTAGTTCGAGACGCCGATCGCGCGGACCTTGCCCGCGGCGTGCGCCTCGAGGAGGGCGCCCATCGTCTCGGCGATCGGCACGTGCGGGTCGCGGTGGTGCACCTGCACCAGATCGAGGCGCGCGCGCCCGAGCCGCGCGAGGCTCGCGTCGATCTCGCGCAGCACGGCCTCGGGCCGCGAGTCCTTGCGGACCACGTGCGTCGGCGTCGCGAAGAGGACGTCGCCGTGCGTGCCGTTCCACGCGAGCCCGACCTTGGTCAGCACGAGCACCTCGTCGTGCCCTCGCAGCGCGCGCCCGAGCTGCCTCTCGGACTCGCCGAAGCCGTAGAGCGGCGCGGTGTCGAACGCGCGCCAGCCGGCGTCGGCCGCGGCGCGCATCAGGGCGACGCGCTCCGCGTCGCCGCCGGCGCCGTGGTGCGCCATCGCACCGAACACGAGGGGGGGCAGCTCCACTGCCCCCGCTTAGCACGTCACG
>JAYRVK010001289.1:0-2058 GCA_041918555.1 Sandaracinaceae bacterium | reverse complement strand
GCGCGCGCGCTAGGCGCTTTGGGCGGGGGTTGGCGGCCCCGCGCGCGCGCGGGGCGTGGAGGTGGGGGGCGCGCACCACCCCTCGGTCAAAACAGGTCGCAGCCCGCAGGGCGGCACACGCCGGCGAGGCACACGAGCGACGCGCACGCCGCGGAGTCGTCGCAGCTCTCGCCGTCGGCGCGCCCGCCCTCGACGCAGCGCAGGCCGCTGCAGTACAGGCCGCGCGCGCACTCGCGGCTCGAGAGGCAGTCCTCGCCGGCGCCGGCCGCGGCGCAGCGCTCGCCCTCGCAGCGGCTCGTCCAGCACTCGCTGCCCGTCGCGCAGGCCTCGCCCTCGGCGGCCCACGTGCGGCACGTGCCCGTGTCGCTCCCGCCCTCGATCTCGCAGCGCAGGACGAGCCGGTCGAGCGCGCCCCCGGTCGCGAGCCGCGCGTCGAGGTCGACGCACTGGTGCGTCGCGTCGCAGACGGCGCCCTCGTCGACCGACGCGCGGCAGCTCCCGCCCTCCGCGCTCGGCGCGCACGTGCCGACCGCGCACTCGCTGATGAGCTCGAAGCCGAGCGACGCGCACGCGGCGCCCGCTCCGCCTGCGCCGAGGAACGTCCCTCCGAGATCGAAGAGATCCTCCGTGCGCCAATCGAGCGTCGCGACGAAGCCCTCGCAGCCGCGCCCGCGCAGGCGATCGATCAGCGCGGCGGCAGCGAGCTGATCGTAGGTGAGGCGCCCCTCGCGGATCGCCGCGACGAGGGCGTCCGAGGGGAACCCCGCGCAGAGCCGGCGCTCCTCCGCACGGCACTCGGCGATCGTCGCGTCCCCGCACCCGCAGCCCTCGAGCGGCGCACACACCGCGTCGAAGAACGACGCGCAGAAGCGATCGAGCGCGACCGGATCGCTCGGCAGGTGGCTCTCCGACACGCAGCCGGGAGCCAGCGCCGCGCACGCCAGGATCGCCATGAGCGAGCGGCTCACGTCCACGGTCTACCCGCATCTCGGGCCGGTGCCCAGCTTCCCCTGTATCTTCCCGGCGTGCCTCGCCTCTCTCTCGCCCTCGCCGCCCTCGCGGCCGCGTCGATCGCGGCTCCCGCGCAGGCCGACGAGTACCCCACCGTCGCGAGCGACGGGCTGTTCGTCGGCGCGCGGCTCGAGCCCGGCGGCGCGTTGCTGCTCGGCTACGACCTCGACATCTACCTCACCGGGGATCGCATCCTCAGCCTCGGGCCGACCGCGACGTTCTCGTTCCTCGGCGAGGACGGCGCGGACCAGGGCCGCCGGCAGGACTGGCTGCTCACGATCGACTTCCTGCGGCTCGAGGTCGGCCTCGCCGGATCGGGCCGCGTGCGGCCCTACCTCGCGCTCGGCGGCGGCATGACCTACGCGTCGCTCCCCGCGCAGACGAGCGGGCCGATCGAGGTGGTGCTCGCCGACGGAACGATCACCACGGCCGAGCGGCGCTTCGCCGCGACGGAGGACTTCGGCGGGCAGCTCTCGATGGGGGGCGGGCTCGACGTGTACTTCCTCTCGAACCTCGCGTTCTCGATCTCGATCGCCGCGCACGTGCGCCTGCACGAGCAAGAGAGGTTGCCCCTCTTCTGGTCCGAGCTCATGGCGGGGCTGCGGTTCGGGCTGTGAGGCGCGCCCTCGCCGTCGCGCTCGCGGCGCTCGCCGCGGGCTGCTCCCCGCTGATCGGGTTCCTGATCCGCGCGGGGCGCTCCGAGAGCGCCGAGATCCGCGCGGGCGAGACCGTCACGGGATCCACGCGCGGGGCGAGCGACGACTTCACCCCGTCCTGCGGCGCGCCCGACGGCGCCGGCGATCGCGCGTACGCGTTCGTCCCGCCGGCGAGCGCGAGCTACCGCATCGAGCTCGACGCGACCTACGACTGCGTCCTCGCGCTGGTCGACGAGCAGGGCGGCGCGATCGAGTGCAACGACGACGCGGGGAGCACCACGCACTCCGCGCTCGAGCCGCGGCTCGAGGCCGGCCGGCGCTACACCATCGTGGTCGACGGATACCGCGCGAACAGCGGCGACTTCACGCTGCGCGTCAGCGAGCCGATCGG
>JAYRVK010001288.1:0-6171 GCA_041918555.1 Sandaracinaceae bacterium | reverse complement strand
CGGCGCGATCCCGCCCGGCACCGACGGGGGATCGCCGCCGGGCCCCGACGGCGGTGGGCCGCCCGGCACCGACGCGGGCCCGCCCGCGCCGAGCGTCGCGTTCTGCGTGCTCGGCTGCGCGGCCGAGCCGGACTGCACGACCGCGAGCCCCGCGTTCGACGACGACAACTACACGTGCGAGGCCGGGACGTGCCGCTACACCGGCTGCGTCGACGACGCCGAGTGCCGCGCCACCTTCGCGTCCGCGGACTACGTCTGCCGCGACCCGGGCACGGGCCTCTCGAGCTGCCTCGAGGGGTGCGCCGCCTCCGCCGACTGCGGGAGCGCGACCCTGGCCTTCGACGCCGACAACTATTCTTGCGACTCCGGGACGTGCCGCTACCTCGGCTGCAACGACGACGCGGAGTGCGAGGCGACCTTCGGCGCCGCGTACGGCTGCTTCGAAGCGGAGCCGCCCGCGACCCCGCTCCCGATCCCGACCGCGCGGCGCAACTGCGTGCGGCGCTGCGCGAGCGCCGCGGACTGCGCGACCGACTCCGGGGCGTTCGGCGACGACAACTATTCTTGCGTATCCGGCGCGTGCCGGTACGACGGATGCAACGACGACGCGGAGTGCCGCACGAGCCTGAGCAGCACCGCCTACGTCTGCCGATGACCGCGTACCGCGACGACGCGGCGGCGCTGCGCCACCGCCTGGAGGTCGAGACGGCGCGCGCCGACCGCGCCGAGAAGAAGCTCGCGCACCACGAGCGCGCGCGGACGGAGCGCTGGGAGGGCGACATCGCGCTCTTCCTCGCGCGCTGCGTGCTCCTCGGGATCCCCCTCGTGTACGCGGCCTTCTTCGTCCTGTTCTTCTCCGCGGTGGCGCTCCTCGACCTGTTCGACGACACGCGCGGGCTGGTGGCGATCTACGCGGCGCTCGTCAGCCCGCTCTTCGTCGCGGGCCCGCTCACCGCGTGGAAGCTCGGCACCCCGTCGCGCCTCGGCTGGGGCCTCGCGCTCTTCACGAGCCTGCTCTTCCTCGCCCTGGTCCCGCCCGCGGGGCTCTTCACGCTCGCGGTGACCGTCCGCGGGCGCACGCGCGACGCGGTGTTCGGGCCGCTCGAACCGCCGCGGGCGCGCGTGGAGCTGGAGGCGCCCGAGGCCGACCCGGCGACCGAGGCCGCCGAGCTCGAGGTCACCTCAGCCAGTCGCTCGGCTCGTGGAGCCTCGTGACGACGATCCGCGCGCCGGTCACGCTCGCGGGCAGCTGGTTGACCACGACGATGCAGCGCGAGCCCTCCGACGAGAAGACGTACTCGCTGCGCAGGTGGTGCCAGGCCGGCTCGCCGTCGTCCTCCGAGTAGTACGAGTAGAGCGAGCTGAGGTAGGGGTCGCTGTCCTCCCCGTAGTACCCGTAGCTCTCGCGGCAGCCGATCTGGCCCTCGAGGTCGTACATCGAGGACGGGAGCGCGTCGTCGGCGACGAGCCAGATCGCGTACTGCGTCGAGCTCTGACCGGACGGCGGGATCGTGAGGGTGATGCGCTCGCCGAGCACCACCGGCGCCTCGACCACGGCCTCCTCGCCCGCGGTGTCCTCGGGGCCGCGCGACTGGAGGTACGCGAGGTACCCGCTGACCACGCAGAAGAGGAGCAAGAGCCCGAGGCAGCCGCCGAGCGAGCCCAGGGTGATGCGCATCATCTTCTTGCGGCGCAGGAGCTGCTCCGGCGTCGGCTCCGCCTTCGGCGCGCCCGCGGGGCCCTGGCTCGGCGGCCAGATCAGCGGCGTGATGAGCCCGCCGAGCGCGGCGAAGAGCGGGTAGAT
The DNA here is from genome assembly GCA_041918555.1 of Sandaracinaceae bacterium. Classification (GTDB taxonomy): domain Bacteria; phylum Myxococcota_A; class Polyangia; order Polyangiales; family Sandaracinaceae; genus JACKEC01. The sequence continues at coordinate 4,367 of JAYRVK010001288.1, read as the reverse complement.
CGTGAGCGACATGCAGCACGATCCCGAGAGCAGCATCGCGAGCATCATGCTGAACTCGCGCGACTCGCGGTCGTTCATCTCCGGCATGATGAGCAGGGCGAAGCCCGTCGACATGCACATGCCGAGCGCGAACAGGACGAGCCCGCACACGATCCCCGAGAGCGCGCCGATCACCGAGCCCTCGAGCGGCTCGACGGTGCCCGTGCGCTTCTGCACCCAGTACGCGGAGACCGCGCCGCCCGCGATGACGAGCGCGAAGAAGAAGAGGTTGAGCCAGTTGATGATGGGCGTGATGCTCAAGAGCGCCGCGGCGGTCCCGCCGATCAGCGCGGCCTTGAGGTAGTGGTCGCGGTTCTGGAAGGTCCCCTTCGGGGTCTCGGGCTCGCTCATGATGGGCGCATCCTACGACGTCGGACGAGCGACGGTCCCCCTCCTCGTGAGGGGTCCGGGCGAGGAGTAGCGTGGGCGCCCTCTCCGCGCTGCGGACCGCGGCCCTCGTGCGCCTGATGCGGGCGAGCGCGGCGCGGCCCTCGGTCGTGCGCGTGGCGGGGCTCGAGCTCCGCGTCGCCGCGGGCGTGTGCAACCCCGCGCCGCTCGGGGGCGTGTCCTTGGAGCCGCTCTTCGCTGCGGCGCTCGAGGGCGCGCCGAAGGGCGCGCGCGTGCTCGACCTCGGAACGGGGTGCGGGATCTGGGCGCTCCTCGCGGCGCGCGGGGGCGCGGAGGTCACCGCGACCGATCTTCCGCACGTGGACCTCGCGCCGATCGCGGCGGCCGCGCGAGCGCACGGCCTCGCGGCGCCGCGCCTCCTCGCCGGCGATCTCTTCGCGCCCGTCCACGGCGAGCGCTTCGACCGCGTGCTCTTCAACCCACCCTTCCACTTCGGCGAGCCGCGCGGCGACGAGGAGCGCGCGTACCTCGGCGGCGCGGGCGGTGAGGTCGTGCACCGGTTCCTCGCCGCGCTCCCGGAGCACCTCGCGGAGCGCGGGCGCGGCTTCCTGATCCTGCCGGACCCCGAGCGCGAGGGCTACGCGCGCGCGCTCGACGCGTTCACGGTGCGCGAGGCCGCGGCGCGCTGGCTGCCGGTGCTCGGCCGCGTCGCGGTGCTCGAGCTCACTCCGCGCGATCGGGCCACACCACGCGGATGAGCGCGGGGAGCACGACGGTGCTGCCGAAGAGGCACGCGGTCACGCCGACCCCCATCACGAGCGCGAAGGTCTGCATGCCGCGGTGCGCCGCGAGCGCGAGGCTGCCGAAGCCCGCGACGGTGGTGACCGCGGTCAGCACGAGCGCGCGCAGCACGGCGCCGAGCGCGCGCGCGGTGTGTCCGTCGGCGCGCCGGCGGTGGATCAGGTGCACGCCCGCGTCGACGCCGCAGCCGAGGATCAGCGGCACGCCGGCGAGGCTCGCCATGTTCGTGGGGATGCCCAGCCAGCCGAGGAGCCCGAAGAGCGCGACCATCCCGACGGCGAGCGGGACGAGGGCGAGCACGACGTCGCGCGGGTGGCGCAGGTCCGCGGCGAGGAAGAGCGTGATCACGAGGAGCGCGACGAGCACCGCGACCCGGAGGCTGCGCGCCATCGCCGCGAGGAAGGCCTCGAAGTCCGCGGGCGAGCCCGCGGCGTCGGGCGCGACGGCCCGCACGTCGCGCACGAACGCGGCGAGCGCGCCGGGCGCGAAGAGGTCCCCGCGCGGGTGGACGTAGAGCGGGTAGCCGTCCGCGTCGTCCACCAGCCGGCGCCGGATCGAAGGAGGGAGGTCGTCGAGCGTCGGCGGCGCGAGCGTGCCCGCGCGGGCCGCGGCCGCGGCGGCGCCGATCCGGCGGAGATACCCCGCGAGGGCCGCGTCGAAGGCCCCCGCGCGCTCCGCGTCGATTCCGTCCGCGAGCGCGCGCGCGGCCGCCGCCAGCCGGCGCAGCTCGAGCGCGGGCCCCGCGCCCTCCCCGGCGAGCGCGCCGACCTCTCGCGCCGCCGCCTCGGCGTCCCGGGCCAGGCCGAGCAGGGCGGGCCCGAGCGGCGCCGGCGCCGCGTCGCGCGGCACGGGGGCCTCGGCCGATCTCGCGATCTGCAAGGTTCGTTGCGGATCGGGCGGGACGAACGACGCCACGCTCTCGACGTGGTGGACCGAACCGAGCCCGCGCAGGCGCGCCTCGTAGTCGCGGAGCCCGTCGAGATCGGGCGCCCGCACGACGAGCACCTCGCTCGAGAAGCTCCCCTCGGCGCGCAGGCGCTCCGCCGCCACGACGCTCTCGGCGTCGGCGGGCAGGAGCGCCTCGACGTTCGCCTCGAACCGCACGCGCGCCGCGCCGACGGCGAGCGCCACCCCCGCCGCCGCGGTCACCGCGAGCACCGCCCACGGCCGCTCGGTGACGAGCGCCACGAAGCGACCCCTCGCCGGGCCCATGCCCGCGGGAGACGCGACGTGCCCCACCCGCAGGAGCGCGACGCCGCGCCGCTCGCCGATCGTGAGGAGCGCAGGCGTCACGAAGAGGATCGACGCGAGCACGACCAGGAGCCCCCCCCCCGCGACGAGCCCGAGCTCGCGGAAGGCGACGTGCTCGGTGAGGCAGAGGGCGAAGAAGGCGCCGACCGTGGTGAGCGCGCCCGTCACGATCGGGATGCCCGTGCCGCGCATCGCGCGCTCGACGGCGAGCGCGTGGGCCGTCCCGGCGCGCCGCTCCGCGTCGTACGCAGCGAGCAGATGCACGGAGAAGTCGTTGCCGATGCCCGCGTAGGTGGGCGCGGCGGCCTGGGTGAGGAGCGTGAGGTGCCCGACCGTGAGCGCTACGCCGCCGAAGGCCCACAGCATGCCGAGCCCGAGGGGGAGCCCCGCGAGCACCACCGCGCCCCGCGAGCGGAAGCCGGCCGCGAACAAGGCCATCACGAGGAGCGAGGAGACGATCCCCGTGACGAAGCTCCCCTCGCGGATCGTGTCCGTCTCGTCGACGGCGAGCGCGGGGTAGCCGGTGAACAGCACCTCGACGCCGTGCGCCGCCGCGACCTCGGCGCCGATCGCGCGCGCGCGCGCGACGAGCGGCGCCACCGCCTCGTAGCGATCGGACGCCACGGTCGGCGCGACGACGACGTAGCGCGTGCGCCCGTCGACGGACGCGAGGTAGCCCTGCGCGTCGACCGGCGCGGCCTGCGCCGGCCCGAGCGCGAGCGCGTCGCGATCCGGATCGCGCTGCCAGCGCTCGGCCTCCTCGAGCAGCTCCGCGAGCAGCCCGGGCCCCGCGTCGAGGGGCGCGGGCGCGTCGGCCTCGAGCGCGTCGAGGGTCTCGGCGCCGCCCCCGAAGCCCTCGCGCGCCATCGCCACGATCGGCGCGAGCCCGTCGAGGGAGGAGGCCGCGATCGCCGCCTCGAGCTGGTCCCCGGGGAGGTAGAAGAGCTCGCGCCCCTGGTGGAGCGAGGGATCGATCCGGTGCAACACGGTTTGCACCCCACGCTCGCGCGCGAGCCGCCCGGCGAGCGCGTCGGCCGCGGCGCGCCCTGCACGCGGGTCCTCCGAGATCACGAGCGCCACGAGATCGGTCCGCGCGCCGGGCACCTCGACGAAGCTCTCCGCACCCGCGATCAGATCGAAGCGGCTCGACGAGAGCTCGAGCGTCGGGAGCAGCGCGAGCGAGCCGAGCGACAGCGCGAGCGCGGCGGCGAGCACGGCGTAGGGGTGCTCGACCCCGAGCGCGCCGATCCGGGCCAGGAGTGCTTCGCGCATGCGCGCCCGCGACGGTACACGAGACGCCTTGCGGCGGGGTTACGCTCCGCGATCGAGGACGATGCTTCCCGTCGCGAGATCGCGCACGCTTGCTCATCGCTCGGGGGGAACCGATGACGACGCGTGTGCTCGTGGTGGACGACGAGGTGGCGATCCTCGACGCCGTGGGGCGGCTCTTGGAGCAGGACGGGTTCGAGGTGCTGCGGTTCGGCTCGCCGTCGGACGCGATCGAGGCGTGCGCCGAGCGGCCGCCCGACTTCGTGGTGACCGACTTCTTGATGGCGGAGATGAGCGGAGAGGAGCTCGCCGCGGTGCTCCGCGCCGAGCTCGGCGCGCGCTGCCCGCGGATCGTGTGCGTCACGGGCTGGCTCGCCGAGCTGCGGCCCGATCAGCTCGGGCTCTTCGACCTCGTGATCGAGAAGCCGTTCGCCTACGTCGACCTCGTGCGCGCGCTCGACGAGCTCGAGCAGACGCCGCGCCCTGCGCCCGGCACGCCGCGGCGTTGGCCATGGACGCGAGACCTGCCCTCTACCTGATCGCCGCGGCGCGGCTATGATCCGCGCGATGAAGCACACGATCCTCCTCTCCGCCCTGCTGGCGCTCGGCTGCGGCGACTCGATGGGCACCGACGGCGGCGCGCCGGGGACCGATGCGGG
>JAYRVK010001287.1:0-1803 GCA_041918555.1 Sandaracinaceae bacterium | reverse complement strand
TCCGGCTCCGGCTCCGGCTCGGGCGGCGCCACCTGGCGCGGCTCTTCCTTGGGAGGCGGCAGCGGCTCGGCCAGCTTCGCCTCGAGCTCGCGCACGCGCTCCTCGAGCTCGCTCGCGCGCCGCCACTGCAACAGCAACATGACGCCGAGCACCACGGCGAGAACACTCGCGCCGATCGCCACCGGATCCATGCGCGGCAATGTACCGCACGGGGCGGTCGCGTTATAGCTCCTCGGGTGGACCTCCCCTTCGAGAAGTACGAGGGCCTCGGCAACGACTTCCTGATCGTGCGGGAGGGCGTTCTGCCCGGCGTCGCCGCGCGGCTCTGCGATCGGCACCGAGGCGTCGGCGCGGACGGCGTGCTCTCCGTCGGCGTCGAGGGAGATCGTCCGTTCATGCGCGTGCGCAACGCGGACGGGAGCACCCCCGAGATGTGCGGCAACGGCGCGCGCTGCGTCGCGCTCTACCTCCGCGCGCACGGCCTCGTCGGCGACGCGTTCGAGCTCGACACCGACGCGGGCCCGCACGCGGTGCGGGTCCTCCCCGGCGATCGCGTCGAGGTGGGGATGCGCCCCGCGTCGCTGGCCCCACGGGAGATCCCGCTCGACGCCGACGCGCCGTGGATCGACGAGCCGATCGAGGTCGCGGGCCAGGCGGTGCGCGTCACCGCGGTCTCGATGGGGAACCCGCACGCGGTCACCTTCGACGCGGTCGCGCGCGAGCTCGTCGGGCCGGCGCTCGAGCGCGATCCGCGCTTCCCCGAGCGTGTCAACGTGGGTTTCGCGGTGCGAACACCCGCGGGCCTCGACCTCGCGGTGTGGGAGCGCGGGGTGGGGTGGACCGAGGCCTGCGGCACCGGCGCCTGCGCCGCGGCGGTCGCGGCGGTCGAGACCGGCCGCGCGGCCCGCGGCGAGCCGCTCGCGGTGCGCCTGCCGGGGGGCGAGCTCGTGATCCGCGTGGACGCGTTGGGCGAGCGCGTGTGGATGACCGGCCCCGCGCGCCGCGTCTTCTCGGGCGTCGTGCCGATCTAGGGAGTCAGCGGCCCTCGAGGTACTCGCGCAGGTGCGGGACGATGGTCATCGCCCGCGCCTCGGCCGGCGACTTCCAGCCGGCCCACACGACCTCGACGCGGTCGATCTCGAAGGGCGGCTCCGCGTCGAGCTCGGCCTCGTAGATGTCGAGGGTGTCGCTCCGGAACTCGAACGGGCGCGTGCCGTGGTAGGCGAGGTCGAACTTCCTCGGGTCGACGCGGATCCGGATCTCCTCGTGCACCTCGCGGCTCGCCGCCTCGCGCGGGTCCTCGCCGGGGCGGACGTAGCCGCCGGGCAGCGAGTACTGGCGGCGGTAGCTGTTCTTCACGAGGAGGATCCTCCCGTCGTGCCAGAGCGCGGCGAGCGCGCCGTTCGTGCGCGGGCGGCGCACGAACCAGTAGCTGCGCAACATGGCGTGCGCGCAGCGGTAGGCGGTCCGCATGGCCGGCTCGATCATCGCCCTCGCATCGTCGCACGCCGTCTCGCCAGCGTCACGAGGCCCTGGCATCCTCGCGGGCCATGCGCGTCCTCATCGTCGACAAGCTCGCCCCCCAGGTCGCGGGGCGCCTCCAGGATCTCGGCGCGACCGTCCACCAGGATCCCGAGGCCGTCGGCGAGAAGCTGACGGCGCGCCTCGCCGAGCTCGACCCCACGGTGCTCGTCGTGCGCAGCACGAAGGTCGGCGCGGCCGATCTCGCGGCGGCGCGCTCGCTCGCCCTCGTCATCCGCGCGGGCGCCGGGGTCAACACGATCGCGCTCGCCGCGGCGAGCG
>JAYRVK010001286.1:0-9972 GCA_041918555.1 Sandaracinaceae bacterium | reverse complement strand
GCGGCAGTACGCGACGATCGCCGTCCTCTTCGGGAGCTCGCGGAGCCGCGCGCGCAGCTCGCCGACCGGGATCGAGAGCGCGCCCGGCACGTGGCCGGCGCGGTACTCCTCCACCGGGCGCACGTCGAGCACGGTGACCTCGCCGCGCTTCGCGCGCCGCAGGAGCTCGCGGCCGTCGACCGGCTCCGCCTCCTCGCGGTCCTTCCCCCACCCGCGCGCCACGCGATCCACCTCGGCGAGCCGCGCGTGCGCGAGCCCGCGGAGCGCGAGGAAGAAGCGCTCCACCTCGTCGTCGGCGAGCCGGTACTCGACGAAGAGGCCCTTCTTCTCGGCCTCGACGAGCCCCGCCGCGCGCAGGACCTGCAGGTGCTTCGAAGCGTTCGCGATCGAGATCGCCGCCTGCGTCGCCAGCGCGTCCACCGTGCGGGGGCCCTGGCCGAGCAGATCGAGCAGCTCGAGCCGCTTGGGCGCGGACACGGCCTTGCCGATCCGCGCGAGCTGCTCGTACATCGCGTCCTTGAACACCCGGGTCGCCGCCATGGCCCGAGTATTCAACTACTCAGTTGATCATGCAAGTAGACGAGCTCAGCGGGACGATCTTCTCTTCTCGAGGGGCCTCCCCACGAACGCCGCGAGGTGCTCGCCGGTGAGCGTCGCGCGCGCGGCCACGAGCTCGCTCGGCGTGCCCTCGAAGACCACGCGCCCGCCCTCGTGGCCCGCGCCGGGGCCCAGATCGAGGATCCAGTCCGCGTGCGCCATCACCGCGAGGTGGTGCTCGATCACGATCACCGACTTGCCCGCGTCGACGAGCCGGTCGAGGAGCGCGAGGAGCGGCGCGACGTCCGCGAGGTGCAGGCCCGTCGTCGGCTCGTCGAGCACGTACACGCCCCCCTCCGCCCCGAGGTGCGCCGCGAGCTTCAGCCGCTGGCGCTCGCCGCCCGAGAGCGTGGGGAGCGGCTGGCCCAGCCGCAGGTAGCCGAGCCCCACGCCGGCCAGGCGCGACAAGATCGCGTGCGCGGCGGGCGTGCGCGCCGCCCCCTCCCCGAAGAACGCGAGCGCCTCGTCGACCGAGAGATCGAGGACCTCCGCGATGTCGAGCCCGCCGAGCCGATGCTCGAGCACCGACGCGTGGAAGCGCCGCCCCCCGCAGTCCTCGCAGACCGTGCTCACGCCGGCCATCATCCCGAGGTCCGTGTAGATCACGCCCGCGCCGTTGCAGCTCGGGCACGCGCCCTCGGAGTTCGGGCTGAAGAGCCCCGGCTTCACGCCGTTGGCCTTCGCGAAGGCCTTGCGGATCGGCTCGAGCAGATCGGTGTAGGTGGCGGGGTTGCTGCGCCGCGAGCCCTGGATCGGCGCCTGATCGATGGTCACGACGCCCTCGCGCCCCGCCACCGAGCCCTTCATCAGCGAGCTCTTGCCGGAGCCCGCGACGCCCGTCACGACCACCAGCACCCCGAGCGGCACGTCGACGTCCACGTCCTTCAGGTTGTTGGTGCGCGCGCCGCGCACCGCGATCGCGCCCGTCGGCGTGCGCACGCGCTCCTTCAGCGACGCGCGATCGCGGAGGTGCCGGCCGGTGATCGTGCCGCTCTCGCGCAGCGCCTCGACGGTCCCCTCGAACACCACCTCGCCGCCCGCCGTGCCCGCGCCGGGCCCGAGATCGACGACGTGATCGGCGATCGCGATCGTCTCGGGCTCGTGCTCGACCACGAGCACGGTGTTGCCCTTGTCGCGCAGCCGCAGGAGCAGCTCGTTCATGCGCCGCACGTCGTGCGGGTGCAGCCCCGCCGTCGGCTCGTCGAAGACGTAGGTCACGTCGGTGAGCGAGGAGCCGAGGTGCCGGATCATCTTGGTGCGCTGCGCCTCGCCGCCCGAGAGCGTCCCCGCCGGGCGATCCAGGCGGAGGTAGCCGAGCCCGATCTCCACGAACGCGTCGAGCAGGTGCCGCAGCGACGCGACGAGGGGCGCGACGGTCGGCTCCTCGATCGCGCGCACCCACGCGGCGAGCTCGTCGATCTGCATCGCGCACGCCTCGGCGATCCCGAGCCCGCGCACCTTCGAGGAGCGGGCCGTCTCGTTGAGCCGCGTCCCCCCGCAGTCGGGGCACGTCGTGAAGGTCACCGCGCGCTCCACGAACGCCCGGAGGTGCGGCTGGAGCGAGCCGACGTCCTTCGACAAGTAGGATCTCTGGATCGAGGGGAGGAGCCCCGCGTACGTCAGGTTGATGCCGTCGATCTCGATCTTGGTCGGCTCCTGGTGGAGCAGCGCGTGGAGCTCCTTCTTGTTGAACTTCCGGATCGGCTTGTCCGGGTCGAACAGCCCGCAGCCGCGGAAGATGCGGCCGTACCAGCCGTCCATGCTGTAGCCGGGGATGGTGATCGCGCCCTCGTTCAGCGACTTCGACGCGTCGTAGAGCTGCGTGCGATCGATGTCGTGGATCGAGCCCATCCCCTCGCACCGCGGGCACATCCCGCCCTGCCGCGAGAAGCTCTGCCGTTCCGTCTTCTTGTTCCCGCGCTCGACGGTGATGACCCCCGTGGCCTTCACCGACGGGACGTTGAACGCGAACGCGCTCGGCGGACCGACGTGCGGATCGCCGAGGCGACTCCACAGCACGCGCAGGAGCGCGTTCGCGTCGGTCGCGGTGCCCACCGTCGAGCGCGGGTTGCCGCCCATCCGCTCCTGGTCGACGAGGATCGCGGTCGTGAGCCCCTCGAGCAGATCGACCTCGGGCCGCCCGACGCTCGGCATGAACCCCTGCACGAACGCGCTGTAGGTCTCGTTGATCAATCGCTGCGACTCGGCCGCGATGGTCCCGAAGACGAGCGACGACTTCCCGGATCCCGACACCCCCGTGAACACCGTCAAACGCCGCTTCGGGAGCTCGACGTGGACGTCCTTGAGGTTGTTCTCGCGCGCGCCGCGCACGCGGATCGCGTCGTGCCGATCGGCCGAGTGCTTCGCCATGATCAGCGCGCCTGCGTGAGCTTCCAGCCGTTGCCGGACGGATCGCGGAACCCCGCGTCCACGCCCCCGAACCGCGCGATCGGCTCCTGCGTGAATTCCACGCCGCGCGCCGTCATCCGATCGAAGGCCGCGCGCACGTCGTCGACCACCATCACGAGCGGCGGCATCGCGCCCTTGGCGACCGCCTCGCGCAGCGCCTGCGCGGTGGCCTCGTCCACCGTCGGCGGCCCGGGGACGAAGAGCCCGAGCTGGAAGGACGGCTGATCGGGGTGCTGCACCGTCAGCCACCGGTAGCTCCCGTTGCGCGCGTCCGTGTGCACCGTGAAGCCCAGCTTCTCCGTGTAGAACGCGAGCGCCTCGTCCTGATCGCGCACGTAGAGACCGACCACTCCGACGCCCTGGCTCATGGCGACACCTCCGATGCCTCGACGTCGTTCGTACCATCCGCCTCTCGGCGTCGCTTCTCCGAAACTGCGATCGTGAGATCCGGCCGGTGCGCCGCGTGGAGGAAGCACCCCGGCACGCTCGCGAGGTCGTGCGGCGTCGCCTGCGCGCGCGCGCGGAAGTCGCCGGGCCGCTCGCCGGTCACGTCGCGGAACGTGCGCCCGAACGTCCCGAGGCTCTTCCACCCGGTCGCGAACGCGATCTCCGCGATCGGCAGGTCCGTGTCGCGCAGGAGCGCGCTCGCCCGCTCGATCCGCCGCGTCAGCAGGTAGCGATGCGGCGGCAGGCCGAACGCCTCCTTGAACGAGCGCGCGAAGTGCGCCTCCGAGACCCCGCTCACCCGCGCGAGCCGCCGGACCGGCCACGCCTCGTGCGAGGCCGCGTCGATGCGATCCCGCGCGCGCAGCAGCCGGCGGAGCAGCTCGGGGTCGGCCATCGTGGACGGAGTCTATCGCGGCGGCCGATCCACGGTCGGCGTGGCTCCTCCGCGAGACGCGGCGCGCCCACGCGGCGCGCCCGGGACGAGCGAGGCCCCATCGAGCGCGGGCCGGTCAAGCATCCTTGCTCCGAAGGGCCCTCGCGAACGCGTCCACGAAGGGGCTCGCCGGTGCGCGGCCGAGCTCGGCCGCGGTACCCTCCTGCGCGATCTGGCCGCGCTCCAGGACGATGATGCGCTGTGCGATGCGCGCCGCCTCGTGTGGATCGTGCGTGACGTAGACGACCGGGAGCCGCCGCGCGGCGAAGAGGGTCGAGAAGACCGCGAGGAGCTCCTCCTTGAGCGCGATGTCGAGGCTGCCGAGCGGCTCGTCGAGCAGGAGCGCGACCGGGTCGAGCACCAGCGCGCGCGCGATGGCGACCCGCTGCCGCTCGCCGCCCGACAGCTCGTGGGGTCGTCGCGACTCCTTGCCCTCGAGCCCGACCCACCGCAAGGCCTGCGCGGTGCGCTCGGCGCGCGCCGTGGAAGCCACGCCCCGCGCCCGCAGTCCGTAGTCGAGGTTCCCGCGGACCGACAGGTGGGGCCAGAGCGCGAGGTCCTGGAAGACCATCGCGACGTTGCGCTCCTCGCAGGGCACGAGCACGCGGCCGCCCTCGCTGGCGAGCTGCCCGGCGATCCGCACCCTGCCCTCCGTCGGCGCCTCGAGCCCGAGCAGGAGGCGAAGCAACGTCGTCTTGCCGGACCCCGAGGGGCCGACGAGCGCGACGACCTCCGCGCCGAGCGAGAGCGTGAGCCGATCGAGGACGAGCGTCTCGCCCCGTCGGACCGAGATGTCCTCGAGTCGTAGGATCGCGCTCGCCTCGCTCATCGCGACCCCCGTCGTGCGAGCGCGACGAGGCCGACCGACGCGGCGGCCAACGTGATGAGCACGTGCAGTACGGCGAGGGCCGAGACGACCGCGGGAGGTCCATTCGCCTCGAGCGTGAAGATCCGGACCGTGAGCGGCTCGCCGCCTGGGGGATAGAAGAGCGCGGCCGTCTCGAGATCACGCAGCGCGAACACCAAGGCCAAGACGAACGTCGCGACCAGCTCTCGTCTCGCGATCCCCGCGAGGAGCCCGAGCCGGCGGAGGTAGCCCGCGCCCACCGTGCGCGCCGCGTCCTCGAGCGACGCCGGGACCTGGGCGACCGCCGCGGCGAACGCGCGGGTCGCGACGGCGCTGTAGCGGGCGACGAGACCGACGACGAGGATGCCGAAGCTCGCGTACAGCCAGCTCGTGGCGGGCCGATTCCATGCGCCCACGATGCCTACGCCGACGATCGACGACGGCAGGATGAACGCCAAGGTCGCGAGCCCGTCCAGCCAGCCCGAGCCCGGGCCCTCGCGCGCGAGGCCTCTGCCGAGCACCAGGGCCACGAGCGTCATCGCGGTGGCCGCGAGCGCGCTCGCCCGCAGGCCGTTCCACGTCGCGTCGCCGGTCCACCGCGAGACCTCCTCGAGGCCTGCCCCCGTCCCCGCGTGAGCGGCGAGCGAGACGATCGGCAGCGCCGAGGCGAGCGCCGCGAGAGACGCGAGCACGAGGGTCATCGGGTGCGCGCGGAGCAGGGGCTCTCGCGCGCGGGCCGGGCTGCCGAGCACGGCGACGGCGCGCCGTCCCGCGAAGCGACGCTCGAGCCAGAAGAGAGCGAGCGCCACGACGACGAGCGGGAGCACGAAGACCGCGGCCTCACCGGGGGCGAAGTCCATGCCGCCGAGCCGCGCGAAGACCACGGCCGGATACACGTCCACGCGGAGGAACATCGGCACGCCCAGCTCGGAGAAGGCGAGCGCGAAGACGACGATTGCGCCGAGGGCGACGGCGGGCGCGGCGCAAGGGACGAGGACGAGCGTCGCCGCGCGCAGCGGGCCCCCGACGAGGCGGGCGGCCTCCTCGAGGGATGGCTCCACGCCACGCACGCCGATGGCGGTGAGGGCCGTGATGATCGGGGTGAAACAGATCGCGAGCACCAGGACGACGCCGACCTCGCTGAAGAGGAGCTCCGCCGACCGCTCGCTCCCGAAGAAGCCCTGCCGACCGAAGAGGTGGAACCAGCCGAGCGCGGGCAGGAACGGCGGCAGGAACACCACGGAGACGTGCGCGGCGAAGAGCAGCCGGGACAGCGGCAACGACGCGCGCGCGAAGAGCACGCCGAGCGGCACTCCGGCCGAGAGCGCGAGCAGCGTGACGGCCAGAGACAGGAAGAAGGAGCGCGCGAGCAGCCACCAGAGTCTGCCGTCGCCGAGCAGCGCGAGCGCGTCCGTCGAAGCGAGGAGCTCGCGACCGACGTGCGCGAGCGGCGGCAGGATCGCGATGCAGAGGATCGACGCCGCGGCGATCGTCACGGCCGGCTCCTGCCATCGCGAGCGCGCGCCGATCAGAGCCCCACCCACTGCCGCAACCACCCTTGCTGGGTCTCGATCTGCTCCGAGACCCGCGCGTAGTCGACGTTCATGGTGCGCAGCCCCTCCGTGGACCGGACGTTCGGGGGGACCGGCACGCCCGCTCGCAGCGGCATGTGCGCCGCGCGCTCGGCCATCTGCCGCTCGACCGCGGGCGACAGCAGGTAGTCGATGAGCCGGCGGCCAGCCTCCGGGTGCGGGGCGCGACGCATGAGCACCACCGACGTCGGCATCACGAGCGTGCCGAGCTCGTCCTGGTCGGGGTAGACCACCTCGACGCTCGCGCCCTCGCGCAGCGCCTCGTTCGCGTCGTCCGTGTCCGTCAGGCCGAACGCCACCTCACCAGCGACGACGAGGCGCTTCACCTCTCCGTTGCTGGCCGCGATGCGGACGTCGTTGGCGCGCAGCTCGTTCAGGAACGCGCGCGTCCTCTCCTCGCCCCAGGCCGCGAACAAGGCTCCGACGTGCATCGTCGTCGTCCCGAAGAGCGGGTTCGCGATGGTCGCTTGCCCTCGAAAGCGCGGGTTCGCCAGGTCGCGGATGCTCTGCGGCATCTCGCCGGCCGGCACGCGCGCTCGGTTGACGAGCAGCACGCGGGCGCGAGCCGCGAACCCGGTCCAGGTCCCGTCCGCGGCTCGCGCGTTCGCCGGGAGCCCGGCGGCCTGGGGCGACACGTAGGGCTCCACGAGGTCTCTGCGCACGAGCTGGAACGGGCGCACGGGATCGCCAGACCAGAACACGTCCGCCTGCGGGCTCCGCGCCTCCGCGAGGAGCCGGTTCAGCACGCCCGTGCTCTTGGTCTCTTCCGTGTCGTAGACGGCGCGCACGCGCAGGCCGGACTCGGCCTCGAAGGCACGGAACACCGGCTCGGAGAAGACCTGGTCGACGGACGAGTAGACGACCACCTCCTGGGCGCTCGAGGGGTGGCAGCCCATCGCCGCGAGCGGCGCGGAGGCGAGCGAGAGCAGCACGGAGCGACGAGAGAGCATCATGGACACCTCACGAGCTGAAAGGCCCCGGTGAGCCCGGCGCGCGCCTCGAAGACCGGGACGTCGGCGACGAGCGCGGCGCGCGCACCCACGTCGAAGGAGAGCCCGTCGCGCGGACGCCAGATGAGCGCCTAGTACACGGTGCCCACGGTGAGCTCATGGTCGACGAGGAGCTCGGCGACGGGACGAACCGGCCACCGATACGGCCCCTCCACGATGACGCCGCCGAAGACGTCGGCGTTCCCGGCGCGCGTCAGCGAGACCGCTCCGTCCACGTGCAGCGTCGCGGCCTCCGATCGCTCCGACACGATTGAGCGCGTCGCGGCGCGTGAACGCGGCGACGTCGCTCCCCATCACGGCGCCTCCGCGCGAAGGTCATCGTAGTACGTGACGGAATCCGCCTTGGTCCACACCCCGACGCGGCCGGCCTCCGTGAACGTCGTGTCGTGATGGTCGAGGACCCGCTGGTCGTCCCAAAAGACCTCGAGGTGATCCCCAAGGACGTCGAAGCGGTACGCGTGCCAGGCGTTGGGGGTCACTTGGCCACCCCAGCTCGCGAGCTGGCGGCGCTGCCCGTCCCGAACCGTGTAGAGGCGGATGTTGCCCTCGAGCGCGTTGGCCCGCGTGATGTAGTAGTTGTTCTCGTCGCGGTAGCGGGCGACGAGGCCGCAGGCCTGGTCGACGCGCCCCGACACCATGTTGCAGCGGACGCTGACGCGCGCGTCGCGCAGCACCGGCTCATCCATCACTGCCACCGGGAAGCGCATGTCCGTGTCGTCCGCGTCGAGCTGCGCGAGCACGTTCGCGCCGCTCGGGGCTCCCGCCTCCGCCTGCACGACCCACCGTCCGAGCGGGCCGCTGCCCGTGCGCCCGAATGAGAACCCGGCGGGCGGTGCGTTCACGGCGTCGTCGTCGAAGGTGCGCGTGCGACCGGCCGCCGAGGCCACCGAGGGCTCGGCCCCGGTCGTCGCCGCCGGCTCGACGGCGGGCGGAGCCCCCGTAGGCGCCTCCGACGCGACCTCGCGGACGTCGCTCGCGGGGGCGCTGCGCGGCGAGCTGCACGCGCTGCAGAGGAGCGCGAGTGATGAAGCGATGATGGCGGCGTGGCTCAAGGAGTCCTCCTCGGTCTCGTGACTCGGCGTAATGGATCAGGCTGGTCGCACGCCCGCGTGGTCAAGCATCGAGCACCCGTCAAAGGCCGAGCGCGCGCCGCCTCCGTCGCGAACTCATACCATGAGCCCGGGCCGCCCACGGGCGTGGGCGCGCCCGCTGTGGCCCGAGGACGAGACCGCAGATCTCCGCGATCTCGGCTCGCTGCTCGACTTCCGCTTCGCGCGCGCGTTGCGGCGGTGGAAGGGCGAGGAGGTCACGCTGAGCGAGGTGATCCACGAGATGGTCATGGCGGCGTACGCGCAAGGCCGGCTCGGCTGATCTGCGGGCGGCGCCGTTTCGGCGATCCTCGAGCGTGGCGCCCAGACCTTCGGGAAGCAGCACCTCGTCATGGTCGTCGTCGCGTCCGTCCCCCTTGAACACGCGCAGCGCGAGGCGGCGCCGATCGAGCGGCGCGCCCCCGGCGAGGCCATGACCGCCGGCGAGGTCGAGGCCATCGACGAGGCGTGGCGCCAGCTCGGATTCGAGAGCCGCACGGCGATGCGGGAGATCGCGATCGCTCGACTCGGGCTGCGCCACCTGAATCCCGGGCCGCTCGCGGCTCCCCGAGGGCGGGGTCCATGTGGCATGTAAGGATGGCCGATGCCGCTCGTGTACCTACCAGACGTCGAGTCCCTGTTCCTCTGGGCCACCGAGCCCGCGCCGCGCGGGCTGCCGGCCCTCGGCCAGAGCGGTGAGCCCTGGTCCACGACACTCGTTGCGCCGGAGGGACTGTGCAACACCTCGGGCGTCAAGCTCTCGCTGCTCGACACCATGGCCAAGCTCGCGGTGGTGCCGGCCGCCGACATCGGGAGCCTGCCCGGTTCGGTGGCGACGTGGGTCTTGGCCAGCAAGCTCGCGATGGACCTCGTCGCCCGCGAGCGCGTAGTGCCGACGATCTCGCGGCGTGGCGGACGCATCGAGGCGCGCTGGGCCGCGGCACTCGCGGCCAGCGAGGATGCGGCGAAGGTCGCGGCGATCGCCAGGAGCATGCCCCCTGCGGCACACGCCGTGCCGGTGGCGGGCGATCGGTCCGGCGCAGTCTGGGCACCCGACGCGCTCCTGCGGGCCTATCTCGACGCCATCGTCGACGCGCTGGTGCGAACGGCGCGCGGCGGACCGTCGCCCGACGGCGCGCGTGCCCCAGTGCGCCCTTCGATGCCAGCCGGGCGCTCGCGAACGGCGCGTGCAGCGCCGCCCGACACCTGGGCGAAGCGCTGGCGCACCGCCCTCGGCGGCGATCAGCGCAGCTTCGAGACCGACGGCTTCGCGGAGCGCTCCGTCGTGGACGAGCTCGCGCGATGGAGTAAGCCGGCCCTCGGCGCACGTGACCGGCTTCGGGCATGCTTCCGCCTCGAGCTGCCGGTGAACGACGGCGAGCCGTTCGTGCTGCGCTTCCTGCTCCAGTCGCCCGACGACCCCAGCCTGCTCGTTCCGGCCTCGGACGTGTGGAAGACGAAGGGACGGAGCCTCGAGAAGCTCGGCCGCGCGTTTCGCGATCCGCAGGAGTCTCTGCTCGAGGCGCTCGGACGTGCCTCGCGGCTCTTT
>JAYRVK010001285.1:0-2825 GCA_041918555.1 Sandaracinaceae bacterium | reverse complement strand
GTTGCAGACGGTCGGGCAGTCCACGTCGGGCGCGCGGTTGAGCTCGCGCGTGACCTGGATGAAGTTGCCGAGGTCCGCGCCGTCGGCGGCGCCGAGGATCAGGTCCTCGCCGAGGTGCGCGACGCGCAGGTCCGCGGTGAGGCGTGTGACGTACGGCGCGTCGAGGTGCCGGGCCACGACCTCCCAGTCGTCGGCCGCGGAGTGCGGCTCGCCGGCCTCGTCGTAGCTGACGTAGCCGCCGATGCGATAGTCGTCGACCGGCTCCGCGAACTCGGTGATCCACACGCGGCCGTCCGCGGTGTCCTGCGCGGCGGCGTAGCGCGCGTCGTAGTCGAACTGGCCGGTGGCCCAGTCGTAGGTGATCGCGGCCCGATCGACCTCGGCCGACGCGAAGTTCATCGGGCCGTAGCGCCCCTCGCCGAACACGAAGAGCTCGAGGCCGACCGAGCCCTCGACGCCCGCCGCGACCATGCGGAGCGGGAACGTCGGGTTGAGGCCCGGCATCGTCACGCGGACCGGCTGCATCTGGGTCACGCCGAAGTTCGGCGAGAGGCGCAGCACGGCGAAGTCCATGTGCTGGTCGGTGTAGTGCGCGATGATCGGGAGGACCGCGTCGGGCACGGCGTAGCCGTTGTCGCGCAGCCACGCGACGAGCGCGGCGGGATCCTCGGAGCCGATGGTCGCGGTCTCGTAGGGCCCGATCGCGGCCTGATGGTGCACGGTGACGCCGGCGTCGGCGCCGTCCTCGCTGCGCGAGGGCGCCCCGGCCCCGGCGAGAAAGCCGCCGCACGGATCGCTGCAGAACGTGCGCGGCGGATTGGGCGCCTGGAGCGTGATCGCGGTCGTCGCCTCGAGCGCCTCGAAGAACGCGTTCTCGGCGAGCTCGACGGGGACGCCGCCGCGGACGGGCAGCACCCACACGAAGTCCTCGGGGTCGCCGGCGTACTCGATCTGATCCCAGAGCGTGGTCTCGTGCATGTTCATCGCCACGGCCATCTGGTGGCGGGTCACGACGGTGGGGCTCCCCGTCGGCGCGAAGCAGCCGCCGCACGCGGACACGGGTTGCGGAACGGCGAGCCCCGCGGTCATTGCCGCGGCGCACGCCAGCACGGAGATGCGCTGGGTCATGTGTCCCAGTCTAGCCAGGCGCGTGCCACCGAGAGAAGTCGGGAGGCCCGGAGAAGCGCGGCATGCCGTGCTGTGCCGCGGGGCAGAATCGCGCGATCCGCCTCGACGCCGTCGCGCTCCGAGCGCGAGCGCCGCGCCGACGAGGATCACGGCGCCGAGCCCCGGCGCGCTCCCGCCCGCGCGCACCGCGCACCGCTCGCCCCCGCCGTCAGCGCTGACGCCTCCGTCGAAGGAGGGGGGGGGCTATCGCACACGGTCGGGCAGACCCGGTCCGGCGCGCGGTTGAGCTCGCGCGTGACGAGAACGAAGTTGTCGAGGTCGCCGCCCTCGTCGGCGCCGAGGTCCGCGGTCATTGCCGCGGCGCACGCCAGCATGGAGATGCGCGGGGTCATGTGCCCCAGCGCAGCCACGCGCGTGCCACCGCCCGAAGGCGGGAGGTCCGTGAAGGCGCCGCATGCCGTGCTGTGCCGCGGAGCCGATCGGGATTATCCCGCCGCCGATGGACGCCGAGCGCGAGGGCCGCGCCTCGAGGATCCGCCGAGCGCCGACGCGCTCCCGCCCGCGCCCATCGCGCATGGCCCGCCGCCGCCCGTGCCGGCGCCGCCGTCGACGCCGGGCGGGCACACGCGGTCCGGTGCGCGCGGAGCTCGCGCGCGACGAAAATGAAGTTGTCGAGGTCGCGCCCTCGACCGCGCCGAGGGTCAGGCCCTCGCGCGTGAGGTACGGTGCCGGGTCTCGTCGAAGTACGTGCGGCCGCCGTGCTCGTCCTCGCGCAAGAAGCGTCGCGCAGAGCAACCTCGCGCCGAGGTGGGTGGCTACCTCACGGGCTCGCGGTCAGCGGCGGCCCGGCTTCCTCGATGCCTTCTTCGCGGGGGCCTTCTTCGCGGGGGCCTTCTTCGCGGGGGCGTTCTTCGCGGCGGCCTTCTTCGCGGCGGCCTTCTTCGCAGGGGCCCTCCGTGCAGGCGCTTCGTCCTCGACGCCTTCGTCGTCGAGCTCGTCCTCCTCCTCGAGGTCGCCGAAGAGCTCTGCGCTGAGACGCTCGGTGAGCTCCCAGCAGTCGGCGATGTGCTTGCGAACGAGCTCGCCGCCCGAGAGGTCGATCGTGACGCCATCCTCTCCGCCGTAGGTGCCGTCGTTGATGAGCGACACGCTCCCGACCCCGCCGCTCTCCCGCGCCGCCTCGAGGAGGGCCGCGAACCCGCGCGCGATGTCGGTGTCTCCGCCGCGGTCGAGCAGCGACGCGACGCGGAGCGTGACCACGTCGTCGCTGCGCGAGACGCGACCGAGGGACTCCTCGCGAGCAAACCGGGCGACGAGGGCGGAGAAGGTCAGGCCGTTCGCGACGTTGCCCGACGTGTCGATGAACCGGCGCTCGAGCTCCGCATCGCGAAAGCCCCACCAGCCGAGCGCCGTGGGAAAGGCGCCCGCCTCCGTGCTCGAGAGCCGCTCCCAAGCCTTCGTCGGCAGCGTCAGATGGAAGTCGATGAAGTAGCCCCAGCTCATGCGGACCTCGCTCGTCGAAGCGAGCACGCTACATGGAGTGGCACCCGCTCGTCATGTCCCAGCGCGGTCTTGGCGGCTCAGAGGGTGTCGATAAATCGATCGAGGCCAGGCCGGCGCGCTGCGCCGGCAGTCGGCCGAGGGGGTCACTACGCTGAGCGTGGGGAGGGAACGCGCGCATGCGCGTTCGTACTGGG
>JAYRVK010001284.1:0-1529 GCA_041918555.1 Sandaracinaceae bacterium | reverse complement strand
GGGCCTCGCGCTCGCCGGCGAGCTCCCGCGCGTGGCGGCCGACGCGCACGTGAGCCTGGGCGTGATCGCGTACCACGCGGGCGCGCGCGAGGCGGCGACGCGCGCGTTCGAGCGCGCGGGCGTGCTCTACGAGCGCGCGGGGGACGACGCGGGCCGCGCCTCCGCGCTCGGCAACGCCGCGGCGGTGGCCCGCCTCGACGAGCGCTTCGAGGCCGCGCGCCGCGGCTTCGCGGAGGCGGCGCGCCTGCACGCGCGCGAGGGGAACCTGCGCGGCGAGGGGATCGCGCTCTCGAACCTCGCGAACGTGGAGCGCTGCCTCGGTCGCTTCGACGACGCGCGGGCCCACCTCGACGACGCGCTGCGGCTCCACGCGTTCGTCGGCAACCGCCGCTCCGAGGCGCTGGCGCGCTGCTTCCTCGGGCACCTCGAGCTCGCCCAGGGTCGGCTCGACGACGCGGCGCGCGAGCTCGAGCGCGCGCGGGTCGACGGCGAGGGCGCGATGTCGGCCGCGGACTTCGCGCTCGTGGTCGACGGCCTCGCGGAGCTCGCGACGGCGCGCGGGGAGACGGACGCCGCGCGGCGGCTCCGCGCCGAGGCCGAGGGCCTGCGCGCGGGGGCGCCCCCGCTCCGGGTCGCCCCCGACGGCGCGTGGTTCGAACGCGATGGAGCGCGGGTCGAGCTCGAGAAGCGGCGCTCCGCGCGGCTCGTCCTCGCCGCGCTCGCGGCCGAGCGGCGGCGCGCGCCCGGCGCATGCCTGTCACGGGACGCGATGGTCGCCGCGGGCTGGCCGGGCGAGCGGATCCTCGAGAAGGCCGCGCGGCAGCGCCTCTACGTCCTCGTGAACACCCTGCGCCGGCTCGGGCTCGACGCGCTCGAGACGACGGACGACGGCTGGCGCCTCGACCCCGCGGTCCCGCTCTGCCTCGACGATTAAGCCTCGATTGAGTCGCCGGTCCGGAGCGCGCGGACCACGGTCACCGCCGAGCTCCGATGTCCACGCGTCTCGTCCTCGCGCTGCTCTCCACCCTCGTCCTCGCCGCGTGCGACCCCGGTCGCGGCGTCGCCCCGCTCGACGGGCCGACGTGCGAGCCCGGCACCTGCTGCGCGGACGCGGACTGCGGCCCCGGTCGCTGCTGCAGCCCCGGGCGCGAGTGCGTCCCCTGCTGCATGGAGAACGCCGACTGCCGCGCGGGCCAGTGCTGCGACGTCGCGACGAGCGAGTGCGGCGCGTGCGGCTGCGCGGCGGACGCGGACTGCACCGCCGGCACGTGCTGCCGCGCCGACGGGACGTGTGGCGCCTGCGGGTGCGCGGCGGACGCGGACTGCCGCGCCGGTCAGTGCTGCACCGCCGACGGGACGTGCGGCGCCTGCGGGTGCGGGGTCGACGGCGACTGTCGGGTCGGGGAGTGCTGCGCCGACGGCCTCTGCGGAGCGTGCGGGTGCCGCGGTGACCTCGACTGTGCGGCGGGCGAGTGCTGCGGCGCGGACGGCGCGTGCGGCGCGTGCCGCTGCGCGGGCGACGCGGACTG
>JAYRVK010001283.1:0-1672 GCA_041918555.1 Sandaracinaceae bacterium | reverse complement strand
CGGCCGTAGCCGCGCTGGCGCATGCGCCGGCGCAGCCGCGCGTGGCGCCGGTTGAGCCCGTCCAGCGGACCGACGTCGTCGGGCAGTCCGCTGAGCGGCGGGCCGGCGTCGGGCACCTCGCCCGCGCACGCGACGCCGAGGAGCAGGAGCGCCCACGCGCCCTTCATCGGGGCTCCGCTCGCGGACCCGGCACCTGACGGAACAGGTCGTCGGTGCGGATCTCGAGCCCGGTCGGACCCCGGAAGGTCCGCACCTGATAGAGCCCGCCGCCCGCCGTCGCGCGGACCGTCAGGTAGTACGTGCCCGTCTGCGTCGGGCAGAAGAGGAGCGCCGCCCGCGGTCCGTCATCGGTGTCGCCGGCGACCTCGAGCCCGTCGGGGTCGTGGATCCGGAGGTCGAGCTCGCGCAGGGCGGCGGAGCCCGCCGCGATCGCCACGTAGCAGGTCCCGGATCGCATCGAGGTCTCGCGCGCGTCGGCGGCGTGCTCGACCAGGAACCCACGCGCGTCGCCCTCCTGGGCGGTGAAGCCCCGCGTCTCGACGACCTCCGAGGCGGCGTCCACCGCCTGGCTCACCGCGCTCGATCGGAACTCCGCGGCGCGCGGCGAGGGATCGGCCGTGGTGGCCTCGGCGCGAGGCTCGGCCTCGCACGCGATCAGGAGCACCATCCCGGACCATCCGATCCAGCGCACGCGCGCAGCCTAGCCCACCTCTGCGCCCGCGCCGCTAGGGCATGGGCGGCAGGTTGAGGGGCGAGCCGCCGCCGCTCGCCCCGCTCGTCCGACCCTGGATCGCCTCGATCGCGTCGTCGATGGCGTCGCGCACCGTGGTGTCCCGCTCGCGACCGCGCTGCTGACGCAGCGGCGGGATCACGAGGGCATCGCCGACCGTGCCGAGGCCGGTGACCGCTCTGAGCCGGATCTGCGCCTCCTCGAAGGTCAAGAGGCGCACCAGCGCGTTCACCTTCTCGGGCCCGTCGAGGGTGGAAATCGAGTTGACGGCCTCGAGCCGCTCCTCCAACCGCTCCTCGGGGTTGCGCGCGAAGGCCTCGAGCGCGCGGAGCGCGTCCGGGTCGCGGAGCCGCCCGAGCGAGCGCAGCGCGTCGAGGCGGACGTCCTGCTCGGGATCGCGCAAGAGCGTGATGAGCGGCCGCGTCGCGCGCCGATCGCGGATGACGCCCAGCGCGAGCGCCGCCCACTGGCGGGCCGCCGGCTCCTGATCGCGAAGGAGCTCGAGCAGCGGCTGCACCGCCGCCGGATCGGGCAGGCGCCAGAGCGCCGCCGCGGCGACCACGCGCACGTCGACGACCGGATCGCGCAGGGCGCGCACGAGGTCCGGGACCGCGTCGCGCGCGGCGAGACGCCCGATCGCGCGCCCCGAGGACGCGCGCACGCGCCACTCGGCGTCCTCACGGAGGTGCTGGCGCAGGATCGGCAGCACGTCCGCGCGCCGGGTCGATCCTCGGCGCCCGAGCGCGTCCGCGGCGGCCACGCGCGCGTTCGTGTCGCCCGTCTCCATGACGCCGCGGTACCGCTCGAGCTCCTGATCGGTGAGCTGCGCGGTCGCGAGCGCCGGACACGCCGCGATCCCGAGCATCGCGGCGACACAGAGCGCGCGCCGCGTTCGTTCGACGATTCTCGACTCCCCCATCTCGCTCGTCGCTTGTCCCGCGT
>JAYRVK010001282.1:0-2562 GCA_041918555.1 Sandaracinaceae bacterium | reverse complement strand
CTGGTGCGCACCGCGCTCGAGCTGCAGGGGGCCCGCGTCGAGGTCGCGGCCGACCCGGAGGAGGCGACCGAGCTCGCGGCGAACCGTCGCTTCGACGTCGCGCTGGTCGACCTCGCGCTCGGGAGCGAGCGCGGCGATCGGCTGGTCGAGGAGCTCCTGGCGCTCGGTCGGGTCGAGCACGTGGTGCTGATGACGGGCCTCGTCGACGCGGAGCCGTCCCAGCACGCCGACGCGCTCCTCCGCAAGCCCTTCGAGCTCCCCGAGCTTCAGCGGGTGGTCGAAGAGGTCTGCGCCTCGCCGGGCGCCGGCGCGGGCGAGGCGTCCTCGTCGTAGAGCGCGACGCGGCCGCCCCCCCCCACGAGCTCGGCGCGCAGCTCGAAGGATCCGCTCCAGCGCGGGCAGACCGCGCCCATGTGGACGACGCGTCCGTCACCGGAGGCGAGGGCGTGCCCATGCTCGTCGACGAGCTCCACCACCACGCGCGCCTCCGCGCTCGCGACCACGCGATAGCAGCGGCCGCCCTCGAGCACGAGGTGCAGCGCGTGCAGCCCCGCCTCGGCGAGCACCGAGCTCGCGATCGGATCCCCCGGGTCGACAGGCGCGGGCGCGGGCGCGGGCGCCGCCGCGGGCGCGGGCGCGGCCGCGGGCGCCGCCGTGGGCGCGGGGGCAGCCGCAGAGACCGACGCGGCGCCGCATCCCGCCAGCGCCAGCGCGCACCACCACGGACCGAAGCGCCGCACGCCGGCAGTATGCCCCGTCGCGCCCGCGATCCTGCTACCCTCGGGCACCCGATGAGCAGCGGCGAAGGATGGACGACCGCCTCCATCGAGGCCATCCCGGCCATCGAGGCGACGAAGGACCCCACGCCCGGGATGATCCTCGTCTACTCGCGGCTGCACCGACAGCTCCCGTCGGCCGTCCCCTTCGCCTCCGCGGTGACCACCTTCGGACGCGAGCCCGACAACGTGCTTTGCGTCCCCGAGGCCGCGGTGAGCCGCTACCACGGCCGCGTGGAGCGCCGCCCCGACGGGTGCTGGATCATCGACAACGGCTCGACCAACGGCATCCTCGTCAACGGCGCGCGAGTGGCCGCGGCGCCCCTCGATCCGCACGACGTGATCCGGATCGGCGACACGCTCTTCCGCTTCGCCGACCACGGCGTCTACGGCTACGGCGCCTACCGGATCGACGGCACCGTGGTCGAGTCCGCGCGCCCGATCCGCCACGGGATCGTGGGCTGCCCGCTCATCGGCGGCTTCCAGATCGATCAGCTCCTCGACCGCGTCGCGAAGGTCGCCAAGACCCAGCTCTCGGTCATCGTCACGGGCGAGAGCGGCACCGGCAAGGAGCTCGTCGCGAAGACCGTCCACCTCGCGTCGGAGCGACAAGGTCCCTTCCAGGCGATCAACTGCGCGGCGCTCCCCGCGAACCTGATCGAGAGCGAGCTCTTCGGCTACCGCAAGGGCGCGTTCACGGGGGCGACGACCGACAAGGTCGGGCAGGTGAAGGCCGCGCACCGCGGCACGCTGTTCCTCGACGAGATCGGCGACATGCCTCTCGAAGCGCAAGCAAAATTGCTCCGCGTGCTCCAAGAGCGGAAGGTCCTGCCGATCGGCGCGACCACCCCCGAGGACGTCGACGTGCGCGTGGTCTGCGCGACGCACCGCCACCTCGAGGACCTCGTGACGCAGGGGAGCTTCCGCGGCGATCTGTTCGCGCGGCTGCGGGAGTTCACCGCGCGCCTCCCCCCGCTGCGCGAGCGCCGCGAGGATCTCCACCCGCTGACCCGCGTCTTCCTCGCCAAGGCCGGCCGCCCCGAGGCGAGCCTCTCGCTGCCGTACATGGTCGGCCTCGCGCACTACGCCTGGCCCTACAACGTGCGCGAGCTCGAGAGCGCGGTGAAGCTCTCGGTCGCGCTGTCGGAGGGCCGGGCGGAGCTCGATCTCGGCGATCTGCCGGAGTCGGTGCGCGAGGCGCTCCAAGGACACGGCGCGGGCCGCCGGCCGGGGTCGGTCCCGCCGCCACCGATGGGCGCGCCGTCGAGGAGCGGCCCGCCGACCGAGGCCGAGCTCCGCGAGCTGCTGGTCCGCCACCGGGGCAACATCGCCGCGGTGGGGCGCGAGCTCGGCAAGGAGCGGATGCAGATCCACCGCTGGCTCAAGCGCTACTCGATCGACATCGACGACTTCCGCGGATGAGGCGTACTCCTCCTGAGGAAACGCACGGGCGTAACCTGGCGCACGCGCCCGGGCCGGACCGCCACGCGCCGCCGTAAGGAAGCGCACGGCCGCGCCGGGATCGTCGG
This sequence comes from Sandaracinaceae bacterium, assembly GCA_041918555.1. Classification (GTDB taxonomy): domain Bacteria; phylum Myxococcota_A; class Polyangia; order Polyangiales; family Sandaracinaceae; genus JACKEC01. Next base: position 257 of record JAYRVK010001282.1, on the reverse strand, counting down.
CCCCGGTGCGGGGAACGAATCCTGCTCTACGGGTGCGCGGGGGGAACCGTTGGCCGGGCTCTTCGATACACCGCTCCGCGGTCTGCTTGAACGACCCCCGGTCGACCCGTACCCTGCCCCGCTGGATAGGCTGGATGGGGGAGTCGCGCACGCGCTCCCCCCCGGGGCTCCACGCATGCACCACGACTCGTCCTCGCGCGCCGCCGGCGCGGCCACCGCGCCCGATCTCCGAGCACCCTCGTCGACGCCCCCCTCGT
>JAYRVK010001281.1:0-7975 GCA_041918555.1 Sandaracinaceae bacterium | reverse complement strand
GGGCACCCCGTGGTGACCGCGCCGCCGCGCCCGCGCTCGGTGCCGCCGCCCCCGCTCGCGGTCGCGCCGGTCACCGCGCCGCCGCGGGCCGCCCCGCCGCCCGGCTACTCCCCGCCGCGGGCCGCGCCGCCGTCGCTGCCCGAGCTCCCCGAGGCCGCGCCGCCGCCGCGCCGCTCGCGCCCCTCCAAGCCCGCGCCCGAGGCCGGGCCCTACGACGTCAGCGGCACCGCCGACGTCTCCGTCGCGACGCGCAAGCGCATCCACCGGATGCTCCTCGACCACCTCGACCTCGCCGCGCTCGACCGCAACAAGATGGAAGACGCCCAGATGCGCCCCAAGGTGCGCCAGGCGCTCGTCCTCATCATGAAGCAGGTCGGCTCGGACCTCCCCGCGACGACGAACACCGCGCAGCTCATCGACGAGATCACCAACGAGGCGCTCGGCCTGGGCCCGCTCGAGGTGCTCCTCGCGGACGACACCGTCTCCGAGATCATGGTCGTCGACCCCGAGACGATCTTCGTCGAGCGCTTCGGCAAGATCGTCCCGACCGCGCTGCGCTTCACCGACGACGAGGCGGTGCGCGCGGTGATCGAGCGGATCATCACGCCGCTCGGCCGGCGGATCGACGAGTCGACGCCGCTCGTCGACGCGCGCCTGCGCGACGGCTCGCGCGTGAACGCGATCATCAAGCCGCTCGCGATCAAGGGGTCTTGCATCACGATCCGCAAGTTCGCGCGCGAGCCGCTCCGGATGCAGGACCTCATCACCTACGACTCGCTGAGCGCGGCGATGGCGAAGTTCATCGAGCGCTGCGTGAAGGCGCGCAAGAACATCATCATCAGCGGCGGCACCGGCTCCGGGAAGACCACGCTCCTCAACGTGCTCTCCGCGCAGATCCCGGACGACGAGCGCATCGTGACGGTCGAGGACGCGGCCGAGCTCCAGCTCGTGCAGCCGCACGTGGTGAGCCTCGAGAGCAAGCCGCCGAACATGGAGGGTAAGGGCGCGTACTCGATCCGCGACCTCGTGAAGAACGCCCTGCGCATGCGGCCGGACCGCATCGTCGTCGGCGAGTGCCGCGGCGGCGAGGCGCTCGACATGCTCCAGGCGATGAACACGGGCCACGAGGGCTCGATGACCACGACCCACGCGAACAGCCCCGCCGAGGCGGTCGGCCGGATCGAGACGCTCGCGCTGATGAGCGGCCTCGATCTGCCCGCGCGCGCGATCCGCGAGCAGATCGCGCAGAGCGTCGACGTCGTCATCCAGCAGACGCGCTTCTCGGACGGCTCGCGCCGCATCACCGCGATCAGCGAGGTCGTCGGGCTCGGCGAGAACGACGAGGTCGAGCTCCACGACATCTTCACGTTCCAGCGCACGGGCACGGGCCCGGGCGGGAAGATCCTCGGCGAGTACCGCGCCTCGGGGTACCTGCCGAGCTTCCTCGACGAGTTCATCGCGCAGGGCCTGATCACGGACGGGGAGTTCCTGTGAGCGCCGACGCGACGACGTACGTGCTCGGCTACGCGGGGATGTTCCTCCTCGTGATCGGCGCGACGGTCGCGATCACGCTCATGGCGGTCGACCCCGAGAGCGCGCTCCGCAAGAACTACCACCGCTACTGCCTCGCGGTGGACAAGGAGCTGCGCTTCCTCCTCATCCGGCGCACGGGCCCCGAGGTCGCGCGCATGCAGCTCGTCGCGTGCCTGATCGCGCCGGTCCTCGCGTTCTTCCTCGAGGACTGGATCCTCCTGCTCCTCATCCCGCCGATCGCGCTGACGCCCTACGTGGTCCTGCGCCAGCGCCGCGCCGAGCGCGTGCAGCGCATCGAGGACCAGCTCGACGGCTGGCTCATGATGCTCTCGAACGCGCTCAAGGCCTCGCCCTCGCTCGGCGACGCGATGAGCAACAGCGGCAAGCTCATGCGCCCGCCGATGTCCGAGGAGCTCGACCTCGCGCTCAAGGAGATGAAGCTCGGGACGCCCCTCGATCAGGCCGTGCTCAACATGTCGCAGCGCATCGGCAGCATCTCGGTCTCGAGCGCGCTCGCGACCATCCTCGTCGGCCGTCAGACGGGCGGCGATCTGCCGAAGATCCTCGAGGAGTCGGCCAACACGCTGCGCGAGATGGCGCGCCTCGAGGGCGTGGTCCGCACCAAGACCGCGGAAGGCAAGACGCAAGCCTACGTGCTCGGTGCGATCCCGTTCGTGCTCATCGGCGCGATCCACATGGTCGACGAGCACTGGCTCGAGCCGCTCGGCGAGACGACGCTCGGCTTCGTGATCATCGGGACCGCGTCGATCCTCTGGGTCGCCGCGATCTTCCTCGCGCGCCGCATCCTCGCGGTGGACGTGTAGGCCATGTACCTCCTCTGGGGCTACACCGCGCTCGCGCTCGTCGTCTCGGGGATCGGCCTCGGGGTGTTCACGCTCGCGCGCAACCCCGCCGTCGAGACGCCGCGCCTCGGGATGCGCGGCCTCAAGCGCGCGATGGCCCTCGACGAGGGCGGCTCCTTCGGGATGATCGAGCCCGTCATGCGGATGGTCGCGGGCTGGGTCGCGCACCTCCCGCTCGGCGACAAGCGCCGCCAGATCGACGAGATGCTCAAGCACTCGGGCGACTGGCTCGGCCTCACCGCGAACGAGTTCGTCGCGCTCAGCGCGGTGAGCTGCGTCGGGCTCGCGGTGCTCGGGCTGAGCGCGGTCACCATCGTCGAGCTCCCGAGCATCCTCGTCTTCTTCTTCGCGGGGCTCGGCGCGATCCTCCCGTACGTGCGGGCGAGCGGCGAGATGCAGCGGCGCTTCAAGGAGGTGAACCGCGCGCTCCCGGGCGCGATCGATCTCGCCTCGCTCTGCATGGGCGCGGGCTTGGATTTCCCGGGCTCGATCCGCCAGATCGTCGACAAGGCGGGCCGCGCCGACAGCCTCGTCGAGGAGCTCCGCTTCATGCTCCGCGAGCTCGAGCTCGGCCGCACGCGCCGCCAGGCGCTTGAGAACTTCGCCGACCGCTGCCCGACCGAGGCGGTGCGCGACTTCGTCGGCACGGTGATCCAGTCGGAGGAGAAGGGGAACCCGCTCGCCGAGGTGCTGCGGATCCAGGCCACCATGCTGCGCATGCGCCGCAGCGTGATGGCGGAGGAGGCGGCCGCGCGCGCGGCGGTGCTCATGATGGGCCCCCTCATGTTGATCTTCTGCGCCATCATCCTCGTCTTGCTCGGGCCCTTCATCGTCCAGAGCATGCAGAGCGGGTTCTGACCGATGGACGCCTGGCTGGAGATCATCCGCGAAGACGGGAGCCTCGAGCGGCAGCTGCTGCAGGGCGAGCGCATCACCGTCGGGCGCGCGCCGGGCGCGGGGATCCCGATCCCCGACGCGCGGCACCTCGAGCCCGAGCACCTGATGATCGCGCCGCGCGCGGACGGCTGCTGGGTCGCGGTCGCGCAGGGCGCGAAGGCCGAGGTGCGCGTGCGCGGCGAGCCGTTCCAGCACGGCATCCTCGGCTGGGGCACCGAGATCGAGGTCGCGGGCCTGCGGCTGCGGATCACCGACGAGCTCCCGAAGGAGAAGAAGGACCCGAACGAGAAGCAGGTCTCCTCGCCGATCCTCATCGTGGCGTTCCTCCTCATCCCGCTGATCGGGTGGCTGTTGCTGTCGGGCCCCGACACGGGCATCGACACCACGCCCGCCGCGCCACCGCCCGATCTCTTCGACGAAGAGCTCGAGTGTCCGTCGGGCGGGAGCGCGCGGCACCGCGCCGACGTCGACGCGGAGGCGGCGATCGCGATGAGCGAGCGCTACCCGTTCGCGTCGCAGGACGGCGTGCAGGCGGTGCGGCGCTTCCGGCGCGCGCGCGCGTGCTACCGCGCCGCGGGCGCGGCGCAGGAGGCCGAGATCATGGAGCGCGAGGGCGCCGCGATGGAGGAGCGCATCGAGGAGGACTACCGCACGCACCAGCTCCGCCTGCGCCGCGCGCTCGAGCAAGAGCGCTTGCCCGACGCGCTCCTCGAGTCGCGCGCCCTCGTCGAGCTCCTCCGGCACAAGGAGGGCAACGCGTACCTCAACTGGCTGCGGCTGCTGGGGCGCCAGCTCCAGCTCGCGATCGACGCGGCGGCCGAATGAGCGCGCGCCTCCCGCTCGCGCTCCTCGCGCTCTCGGTCGCCGCCTGCGGCGCCGCGTCGCCCCGGCCCGACGACGCGAGCGCGCTCGGCGACCCGCTCGACTCGATCAGCCCCGAGGAGCTCTACCGCCGCGGCGAGCTCCTCGCGCAGGGCGGCGACTACATCCGCGCCGAGCAGTACATCGCCGCGGCGATCCAGCGCGGCTTCCCCGAGGACCGCGCGATGCCCGCGCTGCTCTCGGCGTGCGTCGAGGGCTCGCGCCTCGTCTCCGCGCTCCAGTACGCCGAGCCCTACCTCGCGCGGCACCCGAGCCAGTGGCCCCTGCGCATGCTCGTCGCGTCGATCCACATGGGCCTCGAGAACGACGACCGCGCGCGCGACGAGCTCTTGCAGGTCGTGCGCGACGCGCCGACGGAGGCGCAGCCGCACTACTTCCTCGGCGTGCTCTACCGCGATCGCCTCGAGGACGAGGCCCAGGCCGCGGAGCACTTCCGCCAGTACCTCGCGCTCGCGCCCGACGGCGATCACCGCGAGGAGGCGCAGGCGGGCCTCGAGGGCCGGCCGCGCCTGCCCGAGCGCGTGGAGATGCCGCCCGAAGAATCGAGCGCGCCGGAGGCGACCGAGTGACGATCCCGAAGGAAGTCTTCGAGCAGAGCCTGCTCAAGTTCCTCGCGCCGGTGCGGCAGTACCTCGACGACCCGTCCGTCAGCGAGATCATGATCAACGGGCCCGACAAGATCTTCATCGAGCGCGGCGGCAAGCTCTTCCTCACCGACGCGCGCTTCGCGTCCAAGGACGCGCTCGAGGCGACGCTCCGCAACCTCGCGCAGTACGTGGGACGGCACGTCGACGAGCACCGGCCGATCCTCGAGGCGCGCCTCCCCGACGGCTCGCGCGTCGAGGCGGTGATCCCGCCCGCCGCGCCCGACGGGCCGATGGTCGCGATCCGGCGCTTCGCGAAGAACACCCTCACGATCCAGCGCCTGATCGAGTTCGGCGCGCTGACCCCCGACGCCGCGCAGCTGCTCCACGCGGTGGTCGTGGTGAAGCAGAACGTGATCGTCGCGGGGGGGACCGGCTCGGGCAAGACCTCGCTCCTCAACGCGCTGACCGCGTTCATCCCGGAGGACGAGCGCATCGTCGTGATCGAGGACACGCGCGAGGTGCAGTGCCAGCAGCCGCACGTCGTCCAGATGGAGGCGCGGCCGCCGGACGCGCGCGGGCGCGGCCTCGTCACGATCCGCGATCTCTTCAAGGCGACGCTGCGCATGCGCCCGGACCGCATCGTGGTCGGCGAGATCCGGGGCGCGGAGTCGCTCGATCTCGTGCAGGCGATGACCTCGGGCCACGGCGGCTGCATGGCGACGGTGCACGCGACGTATCCGTCCGACACGATGAACCGGCTCGAGACGATGGCGATGATGAGCGACGTCGAGATGCCGCTCCGCGCGCTGCGCGCCCAGATCTCGAGCGCGATCGACTTCATCGTGCAGACGGGGCGCCTGCGCGACGGGAGCCGCTGCGTGACGCACATCGCCGAGGTCCAGGACTTCGACGCCGACGGCGGCTACCGGCTCGAGAACATCTTCGAGCGCCGCTACCACGGGCAGGACGCCTCGGGCCGCCTCGTGAGCGAGCTCGTCGCGACCGGCGTGATCCCGAAGGCCGCCGAGGTCGTGCGCGGCCACGGCTACGCGCTGCCCGACGCGATCTACGCGGCCAGCGCGGCCCGGCAGTAGGGGATGCTATGATCCGGGCGGTTCGGTGGCAGCTCCGCACGTACACCCCCGCTCGGAAGCCTGGGCGCGCGCGAACCTGACGCGCGGCTCGTCGGGGGGACAGGTCTGGGAGATCAGCGCCCAATACCCGGAGGCGCGGCTCACCGTCGGGAGCGACCCGTCGGCGGGCTGGCCGATCGCCGCGCACGGCGTGTTCCCGATCCACTGCGAGCTCTTCTGGGACGGCACCGCGCTCTGGGTCGCCGACACCGCGCAGGTCGGCGGCGTCTTCCTCGACGGGATGCGCGTGACCGACTGGGTCCAGATCCAAGGCCCCGCGGAGCTGCGCTTCGGCGGCGCGGCGATGGACATCGAGACCAGCGTGCCCGCGGGGCAGCGCATGATGGCGAGCCCGCAGGGCGCCAAGCCGGTGACCGTCACGGACTTCGTGATGCCGGCGGATCGCGCGAGCTCGCCGATGTTCGGCGGCGCGGCCGGCGACCTCAGCGTGCCCGACCTCGAGTCCGAGAAGACGCGGATGGCGGGGATCGACGACGCGCGCACGCACCACCAGCTCGCGAGCCCGCCCGAGGCGCCCTCGATGGATCTGCGCCCGCGCCTCGGCGGCGCCGTCGCGGCGAGCGCCCATGTGGGCAACGAGGCGACGCGCATGGTGCCGATGCCCGCGCAGAGCGCGCCCGCAGCGCCGCAGAAGATCGGGACGCCGCTCGGCTCGGCGATGCCGCCGCTCGTCGGCGTGCCCCTCGCCGGTCCGCCCGCGCACGTCGTCGCGCCTCCCCCCGCCGCGCCGCGGATGCCGCCTCCACCACCGCCGTCGCCGCCGCCGATCGCGCTCCCCCCCGAGCCGATGCCGATGCATCCGGGGATGGATCCCGCGATGGGCTTCGCGGCCCCCCCCCCGCCGGCGACCGCGCCGCAGGAGAAGAAGGGGAGCGCGCTCGGCAAGGTCTGGGAGAAGCTCAAGCCCGAGAAGCCGCAGACCGACGGCAAGCAGGCGATGCCCACGCGCACGTGGATCCTGCTCGGCGTGACGGTGCTCGTGACGGTGGGCTGGCTGCTCTGGGACGACACGCCCGAGGAGGTCGCCGCGCCGACCCCGCCGCCCGTCGCCGCGCCCGCCCCGACCGCGCCGCCGCCCGAGCCGCCGCCGCCCGTGCCGCCCCCGGTGGTCGAGCCCACGCCGCCGGTGGTCGAGCCCCCGCCGCCCGTCGCCGACGTCGCGCCGCCCCCAAGCTCGCCGACGCCGCCGGGCTCTGAGACCAGCGATGAGGCCCCGGTGGGACCGACCCTGCAGCGCCAGGCCGCGGACGCGTACTCGTCCGGCGACCTCGCCGCGGCGCTCACGGCGTACCGCGAGCTCGCGGTGCAGCAGCCCGCGGAGCCCTCGTACCCCGCGATGGTCCGCATGCTCGAGCGGCGCCTCGCCGAGCAGAGGGAGCGGTAGGTGCCCATGACGACGAAGGTCCCTCCGACGATCGCGCTCGCGCTGCTCGCCGCGTCCTGCGGCGGCGGCGAAGAGGCGCCGCCCCAGCCCTATACGTTCACGATCACCGCGACGAGCGACCACCACCCGCTCGAGAACGTCGCCGTCGTCTACAACGACACCGTCGCGGGCACCACGAACGCGGAAGGCGTCTTGACGGCCAACCTCTTCGGCCCCGAGGGCCAGCCGGTCTCCTTCAGCGTCCGCTGCCCCGAGGGCTACCGGACGCCCGAGGATCCCCAGCAAGTCACCTTGCGCCGCGTCATGAGCCTCGACCCGCAGGTCCAGCAGCGCGGCGTCGAGCTCGGCTTCGACTGCCCGCCCGAGTTCCGCGACGCGGTGGTGATCGTGCGCACCTACGATCAGGTCGGCCTGCCCGTGTACGTCGACGGCGTCGAGGTCGCGCGCACCGACGCGAGCGGCGTCGCGCACGTCCACCGCCGCATGACGCCGGCCACGCAGTTCCAGATCCGCATCGCGACCGCGTCGAACCCCATGCTGCGCCCGGTCGATCCGTCGCAGAGCTTCACGATCCCCGACCACGACACGGTGTTCGTCTTCGACCGGCGCTTCGAGGTCGAGCAGCCGGTGCGCCGCCGCGTCCGCCGGCGCGCGCCGGCGCGGCCGCGGCTGCCG
>JAYRVK010001280.1:0-5211 GCA_041918555.1 Sandaracinaceae bacterium | reverse complement strand
TTGGAGTGGAGCCTTACGCTCGGGACAAGGCTTCACCCTGGCATCGCTGAGGAGTCCGTGTTCCGCGTCGGGAGCGACGGCAAGCGCGAGGCGCTCCTCGAGCGGCATGGTCGCAACATCTCGCGGCGCGACGAGGGCACCGCGCATCCGGGCGCGGAGCGCGGCCCGTATCGCATGCAAGGCGCGATCGCGCGGGAGGAGCCGCGGCCCGAGAAGGGAGCCACCGAGGAGTCGCGGCAGTTCTTCGCGCGGCTCGACGGGTCGGGGCTCCGCGACGAGCTGCGCGGGGCGGTGTCGCACGCGTCGATGCTCGGCCTCCTCCGGCGCTGCGGCGAGACCGTGCGCGCGCGGATCGGGTGGCTCGATCGCGCGGCCTTCTGGTCGAGCTCCACCGACGAGGCGGCCGAGGACGCGCTCGCGGAGCGCGCGGCCTTCCACGCGCTCGTCCTCCAGCACCGCGCGGTCTCGGCCCTGGGGATCGTCGAGGGCGCGGCCGCGCAGCACCCGCTCCTCGATCTCGGCCGCTGCCTCGCGACCGCGCACCTCACGACCCCGGCGATCTCCACGCTCGGGGGCAGCTCCGGCACCTCGCGCCACTGCCCCGTGTTCCGCCGCGAGGAGGTCGTCGCCGCGCTCGATCGCGCGGTCGCCGGGTTGTGCGCCCGCTACGGGACCACCGCCGACCGCGGCGCGCTCGTCAACGCGGTTTGCGATCATCTGCGGCGCGCCGGCGGCCACCCCCTCCGGCCGCCCGAGGGCACGCTAGAGAGCCCGGCCGACGTCGCGCTCCTCCTCGCCGCGCGCCTCCAGGGCACCGCGTTCCTCGAGACCGTGGAGACGCTCGCGTGGGCGCAGCCCGCGGCGTCCGATGCGCGCCACCAGGCGTCCGCCGCGGCGAGCGCGGTCTCGCTCTGGGACAAGCTCAACGTCTTCACCGACAGCCCCGACGAGCAGCGCCGCGACGCGCTCCGCGACGAGGCGGCGGTCACGGACCAGCTCGTGCGCGATCGCCACGCCGCGTTCCTCGCGCTCTACCGGGACGCGCTGCGCTGGCACCCGCCGAGCCTCCTCGCGGACGAGGCGCTCGACGTGCGGGCTGCCTTCGAGGCCATTCGCGCCGTCTCCGAGCGCCGCACGCGCACGACCAAGGTCGGCAACACGACGACCACCACGACCTACTACGTCTGCGTGCTCCACGGCCGCACGGTCGCGCGGTCGATGCTCGCCACCTGGGCGGGCCGCATGATCGCGGTGCTCGGGCCGATCCCCTGCGCGGGCGATCTCCTCGACGAGTGGGTCGCCGGCGAGCTCGCGTGATCCCCATCAGCCGTGGCGCGCGAGCCAGCGCAGGATCTGCGGCTCGAGCGGGCCGTCGTCCGCGCCGTCGATCCGCAGGCGCGGGAACCCGATGTGCCCCCCGCCGGTCCACGCGACGCGCACCGCGGGGCTCGCCTCCGCGAGCCACGGCCGGATCTGCTCCGCCGTCACGACGGGATCGGCCTGCGCGGCGATGAACAACGTGGGCAGATCCACGCGCGAGAGGCGCGGCCCCGCGGCCTGCGTCTCGTAGTAGGCGTCGCGCGACGCGAAGCCGAAGCGCGGCACCACGACCTCGTCGTCCCACTCGAGGATCGTGCGGATCGAGTCGGCGCGCGCGGCCGAGATCGGGAGCGGTCGGCGCCGGATCGCCGCCGCGCGGTACATCTCCTTGAGCCCGTTGAGGACGTGCCACTGGTACGGCCGCCCGAGCGGGCGCTGGATCGCGATCGCGCCGTACGCGAGGTCGAGCGGCGCGCAGACCGTCGCGACCGCCGCGACGCGCGGATCGCGATCGGCCTCGGTGGCCCAGCGCATCACGATGTGGCCCCCGAGCGAGAACCCGATCAGGAAGATCCGCGCGAAGCCGCGCAGGCCCGGGCTCCGCAGCATCGCGCGCAGGTCCTCGGTGGTGCCCGCGTGGTAGACGTCCTCGCCGCTCCGGTCGGCGCCGCGCATGTTGAAGCGCATGTAGGAGACGCCGGCGCGGTCGCACGCGCGCGCCATCGACATCACGTAGCGGCTGTCGTGGCTCCCGCCGAGCCCGTGGATCAACACGAAGAGCGTGTCGTGGTGGGGCCGCGCCCGGATCCAGCCGGTGAGCCGGAGCGAGCCCATCGTGGGATCGTCGAGGTGCGTCTCCCAGGGCTCGTCCCGCGGCGCCTGCTCGGGCGAGATCGTGTGCGCGAGCTGCGGGAGCAGGGTCCAGAAGTGGCCGTGGATCACGTGCCGCACGGGGGCCCGTTCTAGCTCACGCCGCCGGGTCCTGCCCGTAGGTGTCGCGCAGCAGCGCGTAGAGCTCGGGGTGCTCCGCCTTCAGCTTGGCAGGCTTCTCGAAGAACATCTCGGTCGCGACCGCGAAGAACTCGGCCTCGTTCTTCGACGCGTAGCGCCGCAGCAGGTGGCGCCCCTTCGCCACGCGCGCGCTCTCGCGGTGCATCACCGCGAGCCACGGCTGGAGCGTCCCCCACGGCATGATGCCCGGCACCCCGTCCGCGCGGCCCTGGTCGAAGTCGAGGACGTGCGCGAACTCGTGGTAGCCGACGTTGTGTCCGTCGCGCTCGCCGCGGAACCCCTGCCGGAGCGACCGCGCGCTGAACAGGATCGGTCCCTGGCCGTGCACCATCCCGAGGATGTTCCCGCCCGCGCCGTACTCCTCGTCGAAGGAGCGCTCGTAGATCACGATGTCGCGCAGCTTCGGGTAGCGGAACCCCGGGCGGCCGAACGTGATCACCACCGCGGACGCGGCGACGAGGACCTTGAGCTCGTCCTCGACCTGCGCGCCGCGGGGGCCCGTGATCACCTGCTCGTCGACGAACCAGCGGACCTCGCGCTCGAAGCGGCGCTTCTCGGTCTCGTCGAGCGCGCGGTAGTAGTCGACCCACTCCTCGAGCGTCGCGCGCCACGCCTCGGGGAACGGCGCGGCCGCGAGCCTCGCGCGGCGCCGGTCGCGCCGCCCGAGCACCCACCACGCGGCGAGCGCGCTCGCGCCGCCGACGGCCAGCCCGGTCACGAGCCCGAAGCGCAGCCCGAGCAGGCCGCCGGCGAGCGCGCCGATCAACACGCTGACCCCCACGATCCGCATCGCGCGGGGTATGCCGGCTCGCGGGGTTGAGGTAAAGGAGGACGTCATGGAGTACCGCAGACTCGGCCAGAGCGGCCTCGAGGTCTCGACGCTGTGCCTCGGAGGAATGACCTTCGGCGAGGCGGACGAGAAGAGCTTCATGCACCGCGTCGGCTCCGACGCCGACACCGCGATGCGCGTGCTGAGCCACGCGCTCGATCGCGGGATCAACTTCATCGACACCGCCGACGTGTACGGGCAGGACGGGCTCTCCGAGCGCGTGCTCGGGGACTGGTTCGCGCGCGACGGCAAGCGCGACGCGGTGGTCCTCGCGACGAAGTTCCGCTTCCGGATGAAGGACGGCCCCAACGGGACCGGCGCGGCGCGCGTGCGCATCGTGCGCGCGATCGAGGACTCGCTCCGGCGCCTGCGCACGGATCGGATCGACCTCTACCAGATCCACATGCAGGACGTGAGCGTGCCCGAGGAGGAGATCGCGCGCGCGCTCGACGACCTCGTACGCGCGGGCAAGGTCGTGTACCTCGGCTGCTCGAACTACGCCGCCTACCGGATCATGGAGAGCCTCTGGATCTGTGATCGCCGCGGGCTCGATCGCTTCGTGGCGCTGCAGGCGCAGTACTCGCTCGTCGAGCGCGCGCTCGAGGGCGAGCACGTGTCGGTCTGTGAGCGCTTCGGCCTGGGCATCCTGCCGTGGTCGCCGCTCGGCGGCGGCTTCCTCACCGGCAAGTATCGCAAGGACGCGCCGCCCCCCGAGGGCACGCGCCTCGCGAAGTGGACCGATCGCCTCGGGCGCTTCGACACCCCGAAGAACTGGGCGATCCTCGAGGCGCTCGACGCGGTGGCGGCGGAGCTCGGGGCGAAGCCGGCGCAGGTCGCGCTCGCGTGGCTCCTGAAGAAGCGCGCCGTGACGAGCGTGATCTTCGGCGCGCGTACCGTCGAGCAGCTCGACGAGAACCTCGCGGCGGCCGAGCTCGCGATCCCCGACGCGCTGATGGCGCGGCTCGACGAGGTGAGCGCGCCGGAGCTCGGCTACCCCTACGCGTTCATCCGGCAGATCTCCGGGCGTTGGTGAGGGGGCGCGGGTGAGCGAAGGCCCGCTCGCGGGGGTGCGTGTCCTCGAGCTCGGCCAGCTCCTCGCCGGGCCGTGGGCCGGCGCGCTGCTCGGCTACCTCGGGGCCGACGTCGTGAAGGTCGAGGACCCCGCGGGCGACCCCATCCGCACGTGGCGTGCCCTCGACGGCGACGGAACGTCGTACTGGTGGCGTACTCTAGCGCGCAACAAACGTTGCATCACCGTCGACCTCCGCACCTCGGAGGGTCAGGCGCTCGTGAGGGCGCTGGCGCTCGGCTGCGACGTGCTGATCGAGAATTTCCGCCCCGGCACCATGGAGCGCTGGGGTCTCGGGCCCGACGAGCTCGCGCGCGAGCGCCCGGGCCTCGTGTACGCGCGCGTGAGCGGTTACGGACAGACCGGTCCCTACAAGGACCGCCCCGGGTACGCGGCGGTCGCCGAGGCGATCGGTGGGCTGCGTCACCTCACCGGCGAGCCGGACCGGCCCCGCGTGCGCACCAACCTCAGCCTCGGCGACACGCTCGCCGGGCTCCACTGCGCGCTCGGCGTGCTCGCCGCGCTCTACGAGCGCGACGCGCGCGGCTCGGGGCAGGGCCAGGTGATCGACACCGCGCTCTACGAGGCGGTGTTCAGCGTGCTCGAGGCGGTGATCACCGAGCACGCGGGCGCCGGCCACGTACGGCAGCCCTCGGGCGGCACCATCACGGGCGTCGTCCCCTCGAACGCGTACCCGTGCAAGGGCGGCCGCGAGGTGATGATCGGCGCCAACGGCACCTCGCTCTACGTCCGGCTCATGCGCGCGATCGGCCGCCCGGATCTCGCCGACGATCCGGGGCTCGCGACGAACCCGGGCCGCGTCGCGCGCATCGCGGAGCTCGACGCGGCCATCGGCGCGTGGACGCGCGAGCGCACGGTGGGCGAGGTCGTCGACGCGCTCGTCGCGGCCGCGGTCCCCTGCGGCCCGGTCTACGACGCGGCCGCCATGGCCGCCGATCCGCACTTCGCCGCGCGCGCGCTC